>JAZUJV010000226.1:0-10320 GCA_045642945.1 Eubacteriales bacterium
CGTCGACCAGGAAATAACGATGTTCGACGACACGATATCCGACAACGTGAAAATGTGGAACTCCTCGATAGAGGATTTCGAGGTAATCCTCGCCGCGCGCGATGCCTGTATCCACGAGGATATTATGGTCCGCGACGGCGGTTATCAGCATAAGCTTCTCGAAAACGGCAAAGATTTCTCGGGCGGACAGAGACAAAGGCTCGAGATAGCCCGCGCTCTCGCGCAGGACCCGACGATCCTCGTTATGGACGAGGCGACGAGCGCGCTTGACGCCAAAACCGAATTCGACGTCGTAAACCGTATCACCGACCGCGGCATCACCTGCGTCGTCATCGCGCACAGACTTTCGACGATACGCGACTGCGACGAAATTATAGTTCTCGATAAGGGAAAAGTCGTCGAGCGCGGTACGCACGACGAGCTTTTCGCGATGGGCGGGCTTTATACCTCGCTCGTATCGAACGAGTAAGGGGGGCGATAGTATGAGTTGGTTTGAAAATCAGGTCGCTTATTCGAAGCTTAAAGACGAAGAAGCGCTTTCCGAAGCGTATCTCAACATCGCCGGCGCGATAGTCGGCAGAAGGATCCAACAGTCGTGGCAGGACGAAAGCTACGCCGCCAAAAACGCGCTCGAAGATATTTGTAAATACTACCGAATAAAACAGCGCGAGATCCCCGCCTCGATAAAGGATCTGAACGGTCAGCTCGATTATATCCTTCAGCCGAGAGGGATAATGCGCCGCACGGTCAAGCTCACCAAGGGCTGGCATAAAGACGCCATCGGCGCGATGATAGGCACTTTTAAAGACAGCGGCAAGCCCGTCGCGCTCATCCCGGGCAAAATGGGCGGCTACACCTATAAAAATCTCGAAACGGGAGCTTTAACGAAGGTCAATTCGCGTAATGCCCAAGAGCTCGATGACGAAGCGATAGTCTTCTACCGTCCCTTCCCATTACGCGCCATAACGGTAAAAGACCTCGTCGCGTTCATGAAGGACAGCCTCGATTTCGTCGATATATTCTGGTACGTCGTCGCCGTCGGGATAGTAACGCTGCTCGGTATGCTGATGCCGAAGCTTACGAACGTGCTCTTTTCCGAGGTAACCGTCTACGGCAGCTACCGTCTTCTTATCGGTATAGTCGTGTTCATGGTCTGCCAGATGATATCCGTCCAGCTGATTTCGGGTATCCGTGCGCTCCTGCTCACGAAGATAAACACAAAGCTGACGCTTTCGGTACAGGCCGCCTCGGTCATGAGAATTTTCTCGATGCCCACCGAGCTTTTCAGGAACTATTCGAGCGGCGAATTGAACCAGCACGTCGGCTATATGAATTCGCTCTGCAACTCAATCGCCTCGACGGTATTTTCGACGGGGCTCACAGGCGTATTCTCGCTCGTTTATATCACCCAGATTTTTAAATATTCCCGCGCACTCGTGCTCCCCGCGATACTTATAACCCTCGCCACCGTGATTTTCAGCGTTATTTCGGTGCTTATCAACATAAAGCTTTCGAAACAGCAGATGGAATACACCGCGCAGGAAAAGGGCTTGGTCTATTCGACTATCACGGGAATACAGAAAATCCGCCTCTGCGGCGCTGAAAAACGCGCCTTCGCGCGCTGGGGCAACCTTTATGCCAAAGAAGCGAAGCTTTCGTATTCTCCCCCTAAAATAGTTCAGCTGAGCGGCGTTATCACCATGGCTATCGGCGCTTTCGGAACGGTTATCCTCTATTATTTCGCCGCGAAAACCGGCGTTTCCGTCGCGAACTACTATTCCTTCTCGACTGCGTACGGCTATATCTCGGCGGCATTCTCCTCGCTCGTCGGCATCGCCTCGACGCTCGCGGCGATAAAGCCGATTTTACAGATAATCAAGCCGATAATGGACGCCCTACCCGAAATGGCGGAGGACAAAGAGGTCGTTACGCGTCTTTCCGGCTCTATCGAGCTTTCGCATATCTCGTTCAAATACCCGAACGCCGATAAAAACGTCCTCGACGATATCTCCTTAAAGATAAACCCGGGCCAGTACGTCGCGATAGTCGGCGAATCCGGCTGCGGGAAGACCACGCTTTTAAGATTGCTCCTCGGCTTCGAAAAAGCGCAAAAGGGCTCGATATACTACGACGGCAAGAATATGGATACCCTCGATAAAAAATCGCTCCGCCGAAAGATCGGCGTAGTCATGCAGGGCAGCAAGCTCATGTGGGGCGACATATTTTCCAATATCACCGTCTCGGCGCCGTGGCTGACACTCGACGACGCTTGGGAAGCCGCCGAAATAGCGGGCATCGCCGACGATATCCGCGCTATGCCTATGGGCATGAACACCATAATTCAGGAAGGCTCGGGCGGTATCTCCGGCGGTCAGAAGCAAAGACTTATGATAGCCCGCGCGGTAGCGCCGAAGCCGAAAGTGCTCTTCCTCGACGAAGCGACGAGCGCGCTCGATAACATCACACAGAAAAAAGTCTGCGAAGCGATGGACAAAATGAGATGCACCCGCGTCGTCATCGCCCACAGACTTTCGACGATAAAGCAATGCGACAGAATACTGTTCATAAAGGACGGCAAGATACGCGAGGACGGCAGCTATGAAGAGCTCATCGCCAAAAACGGATATTTTGCCGAGCTCGTAAAAAGACAGCTCGTTACGCCGCAATAAGAGGTTTCCCTATGCACACCGAGATAAAAATGGCGGGATTGACCATCGCCGTTGACCACAATTTCAAAAATATCGACGGCGCACCGAAAAAATTTCTTTCGGAAAACGAAAAAGTCGATTTCTCCGTCGCCGTAACCGAAGCCGACGTCGCTTTCGAACGGATAAAAATGGCAAACGAAGAAAGGTCCGAGGGGCTCCCCGTCCGGAATTATTCTTCCTCCGAGCTCGAATTTACCGCGATATATCGGAAAATCGCCGAAAAACTACCCGAATACGACGCTTTCGTGTTCCACGGCGCAGTCGTCGCCGTCGGGGACGAGGCGTATGTCTTCGCGGCGAAATCGGGCGTCGGCAAAACGACGCATATAAACCTTTGGCTCAAAAACGTCCCGAACAGCTTCGTGGTCGACGGCGATAAACCGATAATACGGCTGATAGAAAACAAACCTTTCGTCTGCGGAACGCCGTGGAACGGAAAGGAAAAGCTCGGCACGAACGCGACGGTCCCATTAAAAGCGATATGCCTTCTCTCCCGCGCCGACGAAAACCGTATCGAAAAGATACCGTTTTCCGAAGCGCTGCCCGTGCTTATCGAGCAATCCTACCGCCCGACGCTTCGAAGCTCGCTTATAAAAACGCTTTCGACTATCCGCGCCGTCGGCGAAAAAACGGAATTTTACAAGCTTTACTGCAATATGGACGACGAGGCGGCGATCGTTTCGTACGGAGAAATGGCAAATGACGAATTTTAAAGAAGAGCTTAACAAAAACGGCGTTATCGTCTTTACGAATAAAGGCGTTTCGATGATGCCGCTTTTACGCCACGACAAGGACGTAATGGTCATCCGCGCGATAAGCGGCGAGATAAAAAAGAACGACGCCGTGCTTTTTATGCGCAGCAACGGTCAGTATATTTTGCATCGCGTTACGAAAATCTTAGGCGGCGACAGATATTATATCATCGGTGATAACTGCGAAACCGGCGAGATCGTCAGAAAAGATATGATAATCGGCGTCCTCACCGAGGTCAAAAAAGACGGTAAAACGATAAAAATGACCGATAAAAGCTACCTCCGCTACGTCCGCAGCGTGCCGATAAGACGATTCTTCTTTACGCCTTACAGAAAAGCCAAACGCTTGGCAAGAAAAATTTACGGAAAATTTTTCAAGAGATAAATTTGCCTGCGGCAAATGATATGAGAGATAAGTTTGCTTCGCGAACGAAAAAAAGATATAAGTTCGCTTCGCGAACGATATGAGAGATAAACTCGGCTTCGCCGAGCGAGATAATTGCAAATTGCGATGCAATTTGCAAGTTAAGGAACATTTGCTTGCGCAAATGATTTTTTATTATATAGCTTTAAAAGTTTTTCGCTTCCTTTTTACAAAAAGGAAGAAATATAATAAAAATTATATTCCTTAACGACTGCGAAGCAGTCTTATCTCATTTAAAGAAATCCGCGTTTTCGCGGATTTTTTTAAATTTATCTCTCTTATCGCGCCGAAGGCGCTTATCTCTTTTGATATCGCGCCGAAGGCGTTTATCTCTTATTCCAACATCTCCGCCAAATCCCCCAAAATATCGTTTATATTCTCGAGCCCGAGCGAGAGTCGGAAGAGCGTCTCGGTGATGCCGAGAGCGCGCTTGCGCTCGGGAGGGAGCGAATAATGCGTCTGCGTGAACGGGTATGTGATAAGCGTCCGTGCACCGCCGAGGCTTTCGGCGAACTTGATGATTTTCCCGCCGCGGAAGAGCTTTTCGGCGGGGAACGAATTTTTGACGTAAAACGATACGATGCCGCCGAATCCGCGCGATTGCGAAGCGCAAATTTCCCGTCCCTTGTGCGATTCGAGCGCGGGATAAATGACCGATTTTACGTTTTTATGCTCTTTTAAATAGATCGCCGCCTGATGCGCGTTTTCGGAATGTTTTTCCATGCGAAGCGGCAAGGTTTTTATGCCGCGAAGCACCAAAAAGCTGTCGAAAGGCGACAGCGCACTGCCGACGGTGTTCGTGATAAGCTTTAACTTTTCCGCGAGCGTTTCGTCGTTCACGATCAAAAGCCCCGCCGTCGCGTCGTGATGGCCCGAAAGATATTTTGTCGCGGAATGTAAGACGATATCCGCCCCGAGCGTAAGCGGATTTTGGTAATAAGGCGTCAGAAAAGTGTTGTCCACCGCGAAAAGAACGTGTTCTTTGCGGCAAACCGACGCGATTTTCGCTATCGGGATAATTTTCATCATCGGGTTCGTCGGGCTCTCCGCGAAAACGAGCTTCGCGCCCCTTATTTTTTCATAGTTTTTTTCGTCCGTGAGGTCCAAAAAGTCGAAAATTATACCGTATTTCGCGAAAATCCTGTCAGCAAGTCGGTAAGTCCCGCCGTAAACGTCGTCGGAAATAATAATTCTGTCCCCGCTTTTAAAAAGCGAGAAGAGCGCGCTGACCGCCGCGAGCCCCGAGGAAAACGCGAAGCCGAATTTGCCTTTTTCGAGCGCCGCGGCGGCGCGTTCCAAAGCCTTGCGCGTCGGGTTGTCGCACCGCGAATAGGAAAACTCGCTCCCGAACCCGAATGTGCTCGTCATAAAAATCGGGAAAGTCAGCGCGTCCTCGTAATTGTTCCCCGCCCCCTCGCCGATAACCGAAAGCGTCTCCGCCGAAAAACCGTTAAAATCCATATCATCACCCGTAAAAGTCTATTCGAAAAAAGACTTTTCGTTAAAAATATTGACATCGCGCGAGCCGCGGTTTAAAATACAAAAAAAGATATTTTTTCGGAGGAAAACACCATGGAAAAATACGACGTAATCGTTATCGGCGGCGGCTTTGCAGGCAGCGCGGCGGCTCTCTCGGCGGCACGCGGCGGCGCGAAAGTCATGCTCATCGAGCGCATAAACTGCCTCGGCGGCGCGCCCGCGACACAATATATCAACCCGTTTATGAAATATTCGACACAGATGCCCGACGGCACGAAATACCTCTCCCGCGGCATTTTCGAGGAGCTCGTGAACGCCATGCGCGACATGGGCGCGATGTATAACAACAGCTTCAACCCCGAATATTTAAAGCTCATCCTCGACAGAAAAATGGTCGAAGCGGGCGTCGAACTGCTTTATAACACCACTCTCGTCTCGGCGAAACGCGAAGGAAACACGGTAAAAAGCGTCGCCGTTACCAACAAAAGCGGCCTGACCGAATACGAAGCCGACTATTTTATCGACTGCACGGGCGACGCCGACTTGGCGTACGACGCGGGCTTTGAATGTAAGCTCGGCCGCCCCGAGGATAACCTCTGCCAGCCGATGACGCTTTGTTTTCTTATCGGCGGCGTCGACCCCGAAAAGTTCGAAAAATACCATTACGGTATAGTCGACCTCTGGCTCGACGAGAAGAAAAAGGGCAAGATCAAAAACCCGATGGACGGGATCATGGTCTTCCGTTCGACCATACCCGGCATCGTGAGACTTAACGCCACCCGCGTCGTCAAGCGCAACCCCGTCGACGCGAAGGACGTTACCCTCGCCGACATCGAGGCGCGCGAACAATGCTTCGAGCTGCTTGAATTTTTAAGAAACCGCGTTGACGGCTTCCAGAACGCCAACATAATCTCGACCGCTCCCCAGACGGGCGTGCGCGAAAGCCGAATGATCGTCGGCGAATACGTGCTGACGGGCGAGGACCTCGTGAACTGCGTCAAATTCGACGACGCCATCGCCTGCGGCAACTACGACATCGACATCCACAACCCCGAGGGCTCGGGCACAAGCCACTATTTCTTTAAAAACGGGCTCTATTATACTATCCCCTACCGCTGCCTTATCCCGAAAGGCGCCGACAACCTGCTCGTCGCGGGCAGATGTATCTCCACCACCCACGAAGCGCAGGCGTCTATCCGCATTATGGCGATAGTCTGCACCCTCGGCGAAGCGGCAGGCACCGCCGCGGCGATAGCCAAGAAGACCTCCTCCCGCGTCGCCGATATCTCGATAGGCGAGCTCCGCTCGACCTTAAAAGCCAACAACGCCTGCGTTGATTAAAAGGTGAAAAAATGAAGAAAACCGGCAAAATCCTAATTATAATCGGAGCCGCAATGCTTTGCGCCGCAATCGTTTTCGGCTTTTTCATCGCGAAAGCGATGAACTCCGCCTCCACCCAAATCATCGGCATCATCGGCGGTGCCGAAGATTCGACTGCAAACCTTATAAACGGCGTGCTCTTTGAAAACCCGCTTTTCATCTTCGGCTCATTACTTGTAACGCTCGGCACTCCGACGCTTATCGCGGGAATAATCCTTCTTATTCTCGACAAAAAGAAAGAAAAAGAGCTTGAAAAGGCGCGTGCCGAAGCCGCCGCCGCAAAACTCGCCAGACGTAAAGCCGCCGACGCTGACACCACCGACGCCCAATCCGACGCCCTCGATGCTCAAACCGACGCCGCTTCCGACACCACTGCCCCCGCGGACACCCCCGACGAAAGCCCCGAAAACGCTTGAATTTCGCGCCTTTTGAAAAAAGCTCGGCAAAAAACCCGCTTTTTGAAAAAAGCTCGGCAAAAACCCGCTTTTTGTAAAAAGCTTGGCAAAAACTTTTAAAGCGCGAAAACAAGTTTTCGCGAAGAATCAGATATTTCACAAAAAACAAAGGACGTACCGAAATACGTCCTTTATTTTTATCTTTTTCCCCGCGAAAGTTTACTTTCGCGGCTTTAAAAGCTTTTTTGCATACTTTTTTCACGAAAAAAGTATGTCGTTCTCCTTACTGCGCCGCTTCGATTATTACGCTGAAATCAGGAGCTTTGAGGGAAGCGCCGCCGATAAGTCCGCCGTCAACGTTTTCTTTGGAGAGAAGCTCGGCGCAGTTCTTGGCGTTCATCGAGCCGCCGTACTGAATAGTCGTTGCTTTTGCAACGTCGCAGCCGTAAAGACCGCAAACGACGTTACGGATAGCGCCGCAGACTTCGTCTGCCTGATCGGAGGTAGCGGTTTTGCCCGTGCCGATAGCCCAGACGGGCTCGTAAGCGATGATTATGTCCTTCATCTGCTCTTCGGTAACGCCTAATAGCGCGATTTTGGTCTGTTTCGCAACGACTTCGTTGGTGATGCCCTGTTCACGTTCAACGAGAAGCTCGCCGACGCAGAGGATGACCTTCAAGCCTGCTTCGAGCGCGGCGTGAACGCGTTTGTTGACGGTCTCGTCGGTCTCGCCGAAATACTGACGGCGTTCGCTGTGGCCGATGATGACGTATTTAACGCCGCAGGCGACGAGCATGTCGGCGGAAATTTCGCCGGTGAACGCGCCGCTCTTTTCCCAATGGCAGTTCTCGGCGCCGATTTCGATCGGGCTGCCGGCGGCCGCTTTGACGGCGGCGTCGATGTCGACGTAAGGAACGCAGGCGATTATCTTGCATCCGTCGACTTTTTTGCCTTCGAGCTCGGCTTTGATGGCGTTTATGAGTTCAGTCGCTTCCGCGGGGGTCTTGTTCATCTTCCAGTTGCCCGCGATAACGGCGTTTCTGAATTGTTTGTTCATAATTTATTCTCCGTTTGTTAATATTTTATCTTATTTATCGGTCATAGCGGCGATACCGGGAAGTTCTTTGCCTTCGAGGTATTCGAGCGAAGCGCCGCCGCCGGTGGAGATGTGGCTCATCTTGTCGCCGAAGCCGAGAGTGTTGACAGCCGCCGCGGAGTCGCCGCCGCCGATGATGGTGGTGCCGTCGGTTTCAGCCATGGCTTTCGCTACGGCGATAGTGCCTTTCGCGAAAATCGGGTTTTCGAAAACGCCCATAGGTCCGTTCCAGACGACGGTCTTCGCGGTTTTGACCTTTTCGGCGTAGATAGCGGCGGTCTTGGGACCGATGTCCATGCCTTCTTTGTCGGCGGGGATGTTATCGACGGAAACGATCTCGAAGGGGATCTCGGCGTCGATGGGATCGGGGAAGCTTTCAACTACCGCGCAGTCGACGGGGAGAAGTATCTCGACGCCTTTTGCTTTCGCTCTTTCGAGCATTTCTTTGCAGTAATCGATCTTTTCGGGGTCGAGAAGCGATTTGCCGATCTCTTTGCCCTGGGCTTTGAGGAAGGTGTAAGCCATGCCGCCGCCGATGATAAGGCAATCTGCTTTATTAAGAAGATTTTCGATAACGGCGAGCTTGTCGGCGACCTTCGCGCCGCCGAGGATGGTAACGAAAGGTCTTACGGGGTTTTCGACGGCGTCGCCGAGGAATTTGATTTCTTTGGCCATAAGATAGCCGTTTGCGGATTCTTCAACAAATGAAGCAACGCCGACGGTGGAGCAATGTGCTCTGTGAGCGGCGCCGAAAGCGTCGTTTACGAAGAGGTCGCAAAGGGAAGCGAGCTCTTTCGAGAAATTCTCGACGTTCTTTTCTTCTTCGGCTCTGTATCTGGTGTTCTGAAGAAGGATAACGTCGCCGTCTTTCATTGCGGCAACAGCCTTTTTGGCGTTTTCGCCTACGACGTTGTCGTCAGCGGCGAAGACAACTTCTTTGCCGAGCTTCTCGGTAAGACGGGCGGCAACGGGAGCGAGAGAATATTTAGGATTCGGCTCTCCCTTGGGTTTGCCGAGGTGAGAGCAAAGGATGACCTTCGCGCCGTTTTTGATAAGATATTCGATGGTGGGAAGTGCCGCGACTATACGGTTTTCATCGGTGATGACGCCGTCTTTGAGCGGTACGTTGAAATCGCAGCGGACAAGAACTTTTTTGCCGGCGACTTTAAGATCTTCTACGGATTTTTTTGCGTTCATTTTTGCACCTCGTAAAAATTTATTAACTGATTTATTATATATCAATTTTCCTTTTAAATCAATAGTTTTATTTAAAATGTTCCGCGCAGTATTTATCGAAATTGCCCTTATAGCGCGAAATCGTCGTTCCGACGTTCGATCCGAAGTCGAGAAAATCGGTTATCGCGGCGAGCGGACAGCGTTTTATCTCCGAAATCTTGCTTCCGAAGACGTAGGTAAAGTCGAAAGCGACCGAATCGGTTATCGTCTTTATCATCAGCGTTTCGCTGTTGTCGAAGAGGTAAAGGGCGACGAAAGAGTTGATATACGCGTCTTTTACCGTCTTGCTTCCCGTCGCGCAAAGCGCGGAAATGACTGCGGCATCACGCTTTTGAAGGTTTTCGCTCGCGCTTGTCAGGTTTTTCGGGATAGAAAGCACCCTCGCGTCGTTCTCGACGAGGCAATAGTACCTGTCCTGGCTTTCGTTGTATTTCGGCATCGGCAGAACGCCGTATTCCGCGCCGGCAACCGTGCCGTTTCGCAAGCCGTAAAAATACTGCAATTTGTTGCAGAAAAAGACCATTCTGCCGCTTTTAAAGACCTCCGATGCGTCGTTTCCGGCGTTGGGGTATTTTCCGCGGGTGTTAAGCGCCTTGTTCAGATTGTTCGTTATCTCGACCATCTTATCGGAGCTCATCACGATATCGACGGGATTTTTATATGTGTAGTCGACCACGCGGTTTCCCGTCGAGGTCCACATCGACATCGAATAGACGGTTTCGAGGTAATAAGCGCCGTAGCCGAAGATATCGCTTTTTAAGTCCGCCGCGCTTTTTCCGAACGCAGTCGCGGAGCTTTTGGCTATCTCAAGAAACTTGTCCCAAGTCCATTTTCCTTGCGCCGCAAGGGT
>JAZUJV010000227.1:0-2227 GCA_045642945.1 Eubacteriales bacterium
GAACCTGCACGATGAGGTTCTATCGGCTGTTCCTTCTTCCGCCGTTATAATCGATGTTGCTTCGCGTCCCGGCGGCGTAGACCGCGAAGCGGCTATGGAAAGAGGCATAAAGACGGTATGGGCGCTCGGACTTCCGGGTAAGACTTCGCCGACTACCGCCGGCATAATAGTACAAAAAACGCTGCTCAATATATTTGGTGAGGAGGGTATTATTTGAAAATAGTATTTGCCGTAACGGGTTCGTTCTGCAATCACGCGTCTGCTTTGAAGGTCCTTGAAAGGCTGACTTCTTCCGGCAGCGACGTGTACCCGGTATTTTCGCCGTCCGTTATGACGGAAGATACAAGGTTCGGCAAAAGAACTGATTTTTTTGATAAAACGGTATCGCTGACCGGCAGAAAACCGCTTGTCACCGTTGCGGAAGTTGAGGAAACGGTAACGAAGGGGAATTTCGACTGCGTGTTTATCTGCCCGTGTACGGGGAACACGCTCGCAAAGCTCGCTTGCGGGATAACCGATAATTCCGTCACCATGGCTTCAAAATGTCAATTCCGTAATTCACGCCCCGTACTTATTTCGCTTGCTTCCAACGATTCGCTCGGCGCGAATTTCAAAAACATAGGAATACTTTGCGAAAAGAAAAACGTCTTTTTCGTTCCGATGATACAGGATGATCCGGTTAATAAGCCCACGTCTCTGGTGTGCGATTTTTCGCTTGCAGAAGAGTCGCTTGACGCCGCGGTGAAAGGAATACAGCTTCGCCCGCTGATAAGATAAATAAACGGGGCTCCGTTAAAACGGAGCCCATTTCAATTTACCCGAAAGAAGTTCGGCGATACGTTGTTATGCTTTACCGCACGGCTTCGACGAATTTACGGGATATTTCGGTTATGGCGTCAAAATTGCCGGAAGCTATCAGCTTTGTGTCCGCTATTGCCGAGCTTATGCCGTAGCCGCAGACACCGGCTGATTTGTAAGAAGAAATATTATCCAGCGTGATTCCGCCGACGGCAAGAAATCTGATATGAGAAAGCGGAGTGGTAATGGCTCTTATAAAGGAGGGACGAAGCTCCGAATTGGGAAAAAGCTTAACAAAATGCGCTCCGCATCTGTGTGCGTTGGAAGCCTCGGTCGGAGTGAACGCACCGGGAAACGAAACGAGACCTTTCTCTGGCGTTAAGCGTATCACGGGTTCGTAAGAATCGGGGGATATTATGTATTCGGCACCCGAATCCGCGGCAAGAGAAGCCTGTTCCGTCGTCAGCACCGTACCGGCGCCGACGCGCAGCTTACCGGCAAATTCGCGGGAAAGCGTTTTTATGTTAGAAGCGATAACGTCGTCGGGGATTTTTCCGCTTTGATCGAACGGAAGCTCCACGAGCCCTATACCGCCCGCCGCCATTGCGGCAACCGCTTTTTTCAGCGTCACTATATCGAGTCCGCGGATTATGACTATTATTTTTTTGTTTTCAATATCCTTTATCGTTGCACTGCGATCTGCCATCGTATCCACCTCATTTTACAAAACACGGGAAGAAAAACACCGAGAATGACAACAATGCCATTCCCGGTGACTTTACCTTACAGATTATTTAAGTTCTGCGAAGTATTTAATGGTTCTTACCATCTGGCTGGTGTAGGAGTTTTCGTTGTCGTACCACGAAACTACCTGTACCTGATAGGTGTCGTCGTCGATCTTGGAAACCATAGTCTGGGTAGCATCGAAGAGAGAACCGAACTTCATGCCGATAACGTCGGAAGAAACGACGGGATCGGTAACGTAACCGAAGGAAGCGGAAGAAGCGGCTTTCATAGCAGCGTTGATACCGTCTTTGGTAACGTCTTTGCCTTTAACGACAGCAACGAGGATAGTGGTGGAACCGGTGGGAACGGGAACACGCTGAGCGGAGCCGATGAGCTTGCCGTTGAGTTCGGGGATAACGAGACCGATAGCTTTTGCAGCGCCGGTGGAGTTGGGAACGATATTGGCAGCGCCTGCTCTTGCACGCCTGAGGCCGCCTTTTCTGTGAGGACCGTCAAGGATCATCTGGTCGCCGGTATATGCGTGTACTGTGGTCATGATTCCGGAAACTACGGGATACTTATCGTTGAGAGCCTTAGCCATGGGAGCAAGGCAGTTAGTTGTGCATGATGCGGCGGAAATGATTTTATCGTCTTTTGTA
This sequence comes from Eubacteriales bacterium, assembly GCA_045642945.1. Classification (GTDB taxonomy): domain Bacteria; phylum Bacillota; class Clostridia; order Oscillospirales; family CAG-382; genus Coliplasma. The sequence continues at coordinate 2,184 of JAZUJV010000227.1, forward strand.
AGGTTATTGTGGTTTACGTTGTAAACAACTGTGGGAAGATCATT
>JAZUJV010000228.1:0-3796 GCA_045642945.1 Eubacteriales bacterium
TATCTCTCCGGAACAGCTTAAGCTTCCCGAATATATCCTCGACGTTATCAAAAAAAGCGGTATGGAATATCTCGAAACCTGCTCGCTCGAGGAAGCCCTCCCGTCGCTTGATATACTCTATATGACGCGAATCCAGCGCGAACGCTTCGACGATAAAGCCGAGTACGAACGGCTTAAAAACAGCTATATTCTCGATACCGACAAAATGAAACTCGCCAAAAGCGATTGCTCTGTCCTCCACCCGCTCCCCCGCGTAAACGAGATAAGCGTCGCCGTTGACGACGATGAGCGCGCCTGCTATTTCAAACAGGCGCTTAACGGAAAATATATGCGTATGGCGCTTATTCTAAAGCTCCTCTCACTCTCCGACGGAAAGAAAACAGGGAAGTCCGGCACCGAATGCGTTTGTAAAAACCCCCGCTGCGTAACTCAAACCGAACAGGAACTTCACTCCCGCGTCAAGCTTTCCCCCGACGGAAAAAAGCGCTGCATATACTGCGACAGCATTATCGAATAATAAAAAAGCGTGCTTCGACATTCACCCGAAGCACGTTTTGTATTTTCTTCAAAAATGAATATTGAATATTTATAAAAAGAATGTTAAAATAACCGCAAGTAAATATTAGGAGAGATTGACGTGAAAAAGATTTTCAAGCGAATTTCCTGTATTTTCCTGATGATTTGTATTTTATCCTGCCTTTCAAGTTTATGCGCCCTCGCGAGCGGCTTTATAAAAATCGGCGACGTCAGCATGGACGGAAAGGTCAACTCGAAGGACTACACGCTTTTAAAAAGGCATTGTCTCGGCACTTTTGATTTAGAAGGCGGCGCGTACGACGCGGGGGATATCAGCGGCGACGGCAAGGTCAACTCCAAAGATTATTCTCTGCTTAAAAGGTTCTGCCTCGGCACCTACTCCTTCGACAGCAAGGATATAAATATGAAAGCGGCGGCTCCCGTCTTTTCCTACGGTTATTGGGACAGCGCAAGCGCCGAATATTTCGTCGGAAACGGCGAAGCCGCGAAAAAATATATTTCCACTCAAAGATATACCAAAGACACTCTGCCCGTCGGAAGCGTCGTTACGGTGAATTCGCTCGAATGTACCGCCGTAAGCTGGGCTGATTTTCCCAAAGCAGGCGGAACGAGCGAAAAGATAGACGCTCGGCTGGAAATCACCGAAAAGTTCTGGCAAAACAGAACGTCGTTAGCTTTTAATCTTTCTTCAAAAAGCGGCAAGGTAACGATAGAAGACGCCGAAAAGTGCTTTAAAGTCGAAGTCCCCGAAAGCACGGCAGGCAGAAGAACTTACGATTGGAATAACGACGGAGTTCTGGCGATACTGACCGTCGGTAACAGCTTTTCCGACGACGCCATGGAGTACGTTTACGATATCGCGAAGAGCGCGGGCGTCAAAGAAGTCTACCTCGGAAACCTCTATTATTCCGCCTGCCGACTCGAATGGCATTACGGATATTTCAAAAACAAATCCGCCGTCTACGATTACCGCGTAAACAAAAACGGTAAATGGGTTACGACCTCGAAATCCACCTTCGAGGCGGCGATGAACTATAAAAAATGGGATTATATATCGTTTCAGGAGTCCGCGAAGGAAAAACAGACGAACGAATCGCTTTATACCCACCTCGGCTATCTTCTCGAAACCGCTAAAAGCTATTGCCCCGACGCGAAACTCGTCTGGCATCAGCCGTGGGCGAATCCGCACGAGAATTACGGCAGCGATACCTTAAAAATGTACGACGACTGTATGACGGCGGCAAGAAAGATCATCGAGAAATACGGCTTCGACGAGATAATCACGACGGGAACGGCGATACAGAATCTCCGCACCTCTTTCGTCGATAACGATACGCGGATATTACGCGACGGATGGCATCTCTCCTACGACCTCGGCAGATATACCGCGGGGCTCGCGTTCTTCACGCAGTTAACGGGCATAAGCGTCGAAAATATCTCCTTCGCGCCCGCTACGGTGAGCGAAAACGAAAAGGCGGCGGCGATTGAATCCGCCGTGAATTCCTTGAAACGTCCGAGATTCGTTACGAATTCCGTATATTCTAAAAATCCTACGGAAAAGATACTCGAAGAGCTCGAAGAAAACTACGATCTGCTCGAAGTCGATTATCAGGTCGGCTTCTGGATAGCCTACGACGGAACGCGGGTTTTTGAAAATAAATCCGATTTCTCGAAAGGCTTTCTCATGAGCGGTCTTTATACGAAAGACACTCTGCCGACGGGAAGCGTCATCATCGTCGAAGAGGGCTTCAAATGCCGCCCCGAGGGCTGGTTCGAATACCCGAAAGCGATACCCGAAAGCTCGCGCGCACCTTTTCTTACGACCGGCGGCGGAATAGTGTTCATCATCCCCAACGACTGGTACGACGTCTATACCACCCGCGCTTTTAATTTAAGCGTCGCCGACGGAAGCTCGAAAAAAGTATCCGATCTCGCGACTTGTATGAAAATTTATATACCGAAACGTTAAGAATTGAGGTTTTGTCATGGAAATCAGAAGATTATCAAGAAAAGACTACGCGGGAAAGAAATTCAAGCTTATTTATAAAACAAACGGCCACTACGCCGTCGTGCCCGCCGAAAACGGATTTTTAATGGAATATTCTCCGTTCGAAAGCGAAAAGGAGATGACCTTCACCGACGAATTTTTCGCCGAATGGCTCGACGACCCCGTCGAATACGGCGTTTTCGAGGGCGATAAGCTTTTAGGCTTCGCCGAAGGCACTCTCGAAAGATGGAACAACCGTTACAGAATAAGCAATATCTGTATCTTCGACGAGTCCGACAGACGCAAAGGCTACGGCAAAGCGCTTATCGGAAAAATGCTCGAAAAAGCGAAAGAGCACGGCGCGAGAATGGTAGTTCTCGAGACCCAAAGCTGTAACGAAAAGGCTATCGCCTTCTATAGATCCCTCGGCTTTTCCGTCATCGGCTTCGACCTCTACGCCTATTCCAACGACGACCCCGAAAAAAACGAAGTCAGAATTGAAATGGGAATGAAACTCTGATTTCTTCCCGAGAATAACATAATATCAAAAGCGTTAAAAAGCGGAAGACCGTTTACCGGCCTTCCGTATTGTCTTTCCGATTACTTTGCTTTGTTTAAAGGTACGTCCCGATCGGAAACGTCGGATATTTTATCTCCTCAAGCTCGTCCACCGTAACGAGCCCGCTTTGTGCTTTTAACACCGAGGGAATACGGTTCACGATAGTCGAGCAGGTGTGCGCGACCGTGTCGGGCTTCACGACGTGGAATTCCGTGTCAGGCTCGCCGAGTATCTTCCAATCGCACATATCCCCGTCGTTCTCGCCGTAAACCTTCCCGATGCATTGCGTTTCGAGCGTGATGCCCTGGAACGTTTCCGTCGTTACCACCGCCGCCATCCCGATACAGTTTCCCGCGGGTATGGTTTCCTTTAAAGTCGTCGAATACACGTCTTCACTGCGGAAATACGGCACGCATTTCTGCGTCTGCGAAACGATAGTAAGCCCGAGCTTCGCCGCCAACGCCTCGTTGGAATTCCAGACGTACGACGGCTCGATGGTTTCGGGATGCGCTATCTCCTTCTCGAAAGCTTCCGCCGTAAGTCCGACTCCGTGCGCTTTCGCGAGCGCTAACCCGTAGTCTTCAACGTTATAAGAGACCGCGCCTTCGATTTTACTGATTTTGTGGCAGCCCGCCGCTACCTGCGCCACCATGTTAACCCAGAAAATGTCCTCCATGCCGCTGCCGACGATAGTGCATCCGTTTTCCTTCGCG
>JAZUJV010000229.1:0-4044 GCA_045642945.1 Eubacteriales bacterium
AGCATATCAAGAACTTTAAATTTGAATCCATGCTTTTCGGCGTAATGCTGATACATTCTGAAAAGCATCAAAGCCCAGTCCTGCGCTTCGGTTCCGCCGGCGCCGGGATGGATGGAAAGAATGGCGTTGCTGTCGTCGTATTCGCCGGAAAGAAGAATTTCGATCTTCTGTCTTTCGTATTCGGCTTTTACCTTTTCCAAATCACCCAGAACCTCATCGACGATGCTTTCGTCGTCTTCTTCGATAGCTATGTCGATAAGAGTTTCGATGTCGGCAAACGAGCGTTTAAGCGAATTATAACGTTCGAGCGTGCCTTTTTTATGTTTTAACTGTTTTAAAATGACCTGAGACTGCTCCGGCTTGTCCCAGAATCCCGCTTCGGTGGTTTTCATTTCGAGCGCGTTTACCTCGTCGGTAAGCGTATCGTAACCGATGGATTCTCCGAGATCGTTTATCCCGTCTTTTAAGTCGCCGAGCGATAGTCTCGCCTGTTCAAGTTGAAGTATCACGGATATTCTCCTTATATTTTCATACAAGTTTATTATATACCGAAACGCTTTTTATGTCAAGCAATTTTGAAATTAAGATATTTAAATTGACAAATAATAAAATTGGTGTTAAAATCACCTTTGCGACCGTTTTGAACAATCGCGCGGTACCATGGCGAAAGCCCGTATCGTGAGGAAAGTCCGAGCCCCACAGAGCAGGATAACAGATAACGTCTGCCGAAGGCGACTTCAGGGCCAGTGCAACAGAAATAAACCGCCTGTTTTACAGGTAAGGATGGAAAGGCGAGGTAAGAGCTCACCGGCGCGGCGGAGACGTCGCGGCCATGTAAACCCTATCCGGAGCAACACCGTGGAGGGAGCAATGCTTGCTCGGCAGCTCCCGAGGAGGTGGCACAGAAACGTACGGCGACGTACGTGCAAGATAGATGATTGTTTTTAACAGAACTCGGCTTACAGGAACGTGTCGCAGCACTCCTTTCCGGAGTGCTTTTTTATTGTGCGGACGCTTTTATACTTGATTATTCCCGAATATAGTTATATAATATAACTAATTGATATTTAGAGGTGGATTTATGCTTCGCGAATATGCGTCAGAATATAAAAAAGTCGGCTTCGTCGGGATGGGAGTAAGCAATCTTCCCGTCATAAAACTTTTCGTTTCCGTCGGCGCCGAATGTATAGTCAGAGATAAAAAAGACCTTTCCTCGCAGGAGTATTACGAAGAACTTAAAAACTCCGGTGTTAAGTTTATAAACGGAGAGGATTATCTTGCAGGAATAGATGAAGAACTGCTGTTTCTTTCTCCCGCGGTGAGACCTGATATTCCCGAGCTTTTGAAAGCAAAGGAAAACGGCACACGCATAACTTCAGAGATGGAGGAGTTTTTCCGTCTTTGCAAATGCAGGAAGATTGCCGTTACAGGAAGTGACGGAAAGACTACGACTACCACGCTTATATCGCTTTTACTTAAAAAAGCGGGATATAAAGTCTTTCTCGGCGGCAATATCGGAATAAACCTCTTCGCGTCTCTTGACGAGATAACCGAGGATTCTTTCGCCGTTGTCGAGCTTTCGAGTTTTCAGCTTATGAAGCTTCCTCAAAGCCCGGATATAGCCGTTATGACTAATATCGCCCCAAACCATCTCGATTGGCATAAGGATATGGACGAATACGTCAAATCGAAAAAGAATATCTTTTTGAATCAGTCGTCTGATTCGTTACTTGTTCTCAACATCGACGACGATTATCTGCCGTCGTTTATCGGAGAGCAGAAGGGAAGATACTTAACCGTTTCAGGCAAAAAAGAAGCCGACGTGTATTTTGACGATGAGGGCATAAAAGAAAAAGGCGGCAAGCTTCTTGTTCGCGACGAGGATATAAAAATCGTCGGAAGACATAACCGCTATAACTACTGTGAAGCTTATTCCGCGGTAAAGGAACTTGTTACTCCCGACGTGCTTCGCGCAGTCGCTTCGGAATTCGGCGGCGTAGAACACAGAATAGAATTTGTAAGAAAACTCGACGGAGTTTCGTATTACAATTCTTCGATAGATTCCAGCCCTTCAAGAACGAAGGCGTGCCTTGAATCCTTTAAAGAAAAGGTCATAGTCATCAGCGGCGGATACGATAAGCATATTCCTTATGCTCCGCTCGGCGAACTGTTTTTAAGAAAAGTAAAATTTGCCGTTCTCTGCGGCGCGACCGCGCCCAAAATCAAAGAGGCGCTCGACAGCGTCGGATTCGATGCCTATATCGTCGTCGACGATTTTGAAAAAGCCGTTCTTGAGGCAAAAAAAGCGGCGTCGGACGGCGATAACGTCGTTCTTACTCCCGCTTCCGCAAGCTTTGATATGTTCAAAAACTTTGCAGAGCGCGGAAACGTTTTTAAATCAATAGTAAACAAACTCTGATAAACGGAGGTAAATATGAAAAAACTTTACGAACTGACCGAAAAACTGACGTCGTTCCCCGGTATTTCCGGATTTGAATGTATGTCGTTTGAAGGCGTTTCAAAGTATCTCGAATCTTTCGGAATCTTCGACGAGACGGGATATAACCCCGTGGGCTCGTTTTACGGGATTATGCGCTGCGGAAAGAAAAACGCTCCGCTCGTATTGTGCGACGCTCATCTCGATACCGTCGGATTCGTAGTAACCGAGGTATGTGAGGGCGGCTTCCTTCGCGTTGCTCCCGTGGGCGGAGTTTCTACGAAAATCCTTCCTTCCGCGACCGTGAATATATACGCCAAAGAAATCATACGCGGCGTTTTCGGCTCGAAGCCTCCTCACCTTCAGGAAGCGGGCGAAAGCGAAAAGAAGATGGAGATATCCGAGCTTTGCATAGATACCGGTCTTTCTTACGATAAACTTTCCGAACTCGTGCGCGTCGGCACTCCCGTCGGATATGTCTGCAAGCTTCAAAAACTCCTCGGCGAAAAACTCGCGGGCGCTTCGTTCGATGACAGACTTTGCGGCGCGTCGATTGTCAGAGCGCTTCTCGACCTTGACAAATCAAAGCTTAACGTCGACGTAGCTTTTCAGTTTGTCGGCGGGGAAGAAACGGGTTATAAAGGCGCTTTCGCTTCGTCGTATATGCTGAATCCCGATAAGGCGATAGTCGTTGACGTTACCCACGCTTTCGTGCCGGGCGCGCCCGCTTACAGAGAGGCGACCAACGCCGGAGACGGTGTCGATATCTGCTTCTCGCCGCAGACTAACAGAAAGTTCACTCAGCAGGCTGTAGAGATCGCCGAAAACGAAAAGATCAAATATCAGCTTTCCGCTTCACCCGGAGGAACGGGGACCGATTCCAACGCAGTACAGACTACGAGGAACGGTATTCCCACGCTGCTTCTCTCCATACCGCTTAAAAATATGCACACTATGAGCGAAGTGGTCGATATGCGCGACGCGCTTGAAACGTCGAAGCTTATCGCCGCCGTCATACGCTCGATGTAAGGAGGTACGGTGATGAAAGGACTGCTTAAAAAATACTGTGATATCGTTGCTCCTTCGGGAATGGAAGCTCCGGTAGTTCAGGCAATAATCGAGGATATAAAAGATACCGGATGCGAATATGAAATCGACGCCTGCGGAAACCTTATAGTTTTTAAAAAAGGCAAAAAGAGACGTAAGAACAAAGTCTTATTTTCCGCTCATACCGACGAAGTCGGATTTATGGTCAAATATATCGACGAAAAAGGCGGACTATTCTTCGACGCGATAGGCGGCGTTGACAGACGCGTCGTAAGCGGAAGAAGATTCGTGTTCTGCCACGACGATATACACGGAGTCATCGCTTCGAAGGCGATACATATGCAGACTCCCGAGGAACGCGGCAAATGTGAGCCGATATCCGAAATGAGAATCGACATAGGCGCCGAAAGCAGGGAAGAAGCAAAGAAATATGTGAATATGGGCGATTGCTGTACCTTTGAGCCCGATTTCGAGGAATTCGGTGACGGACTAATAATTTCCAAAGCACTCGACGACCGCTTCGGCTGTGCCGCGATGGTCAAGATGATAAAGAGCGATTT
>JAZUJV010000230.1:0-5566 GCA_045642945.1 Eubacteriales bacterium
TAGGCGATATCTTCGGGTGAAAGTTAACAAAGATTGGCGAAATTATTGCAGTAATGTTAATAGATGAATATTTTCACTGGATATAGGTATAGCTAATTAATAATATCACAAAACGGCGGATTTGTAAAGAGAAAAACGGAAAATTATGGGGCAAAAGGGAGAATTTGGGGTGTAGAAAAAGCGGGGATTTCTCGGGGGATTTTGGGCAAAGTGCCGAGGGACGAAAATTCACGCGAAAAACGGAAAGCGCGTTTTCTTATTTTTGCGGAAGCGCGCTTTTCGCAGTTCGCGTTTTGGTGATCTAAAAGAGAGAATTGGCGGGTAGTCGGATAGCGGTGATAAAGGCGAGTTTGTGGTTTCCTTTGCGGGTGGATTTTGCCAGTTCTGCTTATCTACGGTGGCATTATGCAATTACTGTTTTGGCAGTGCAAGTCGGGAGGCTATCGCGCAGGCGGATAAGCGGCAAAAAACGCGCATCGAAGGTGTTTGATTCAAGCAGAGTTTACCGTTCGAGATCGTCGCCTTGCTCGAAGTCGTCCGATTCGCCGTACCCATAATAAGGGTCGAAATAGTCGAAATAATCGTCTGTTTCAACGTTTTCGGCGGTTTCAGGGATGGTAGGCACATCGCGGGAATCGGACAAGGTTTTGGGGACGGCGGTGGGTAGTTTGCGAGAATCGTTCGAAGTTTCGGGGATGTGAGCGGGCACATCGCGGGAATCGTCCGAGATTTCGGGAGCGAAGTCGGGTTCGGTTTCAGGGGTATTGGTATTATCGGAAGCGGGACTGTATTCGGGAATCGAAGGCTCGAAGGTTTTCGGAGGCTCGGGGAGAGCAGATTTGCTTTCGGCAGGAGAAGTTTCGTTTATAGGGGCGGAAGACTGAGGGGGCTGCGAATGATCATAATCGGCTTTATCGAGCCCAAGAATTTTCCCGAATAAGTCGCAGTGTTCAACCGTTTTTTCGCCGGTTGCGACGGCTTCGGTTTTGGAGGGCGAGGTTTTCTGTCGTTATGCTTGTCGGCGCCTGCGACGGTATTGATGCTGTCGGACTTATGTCCAAAAAATACTATTCCTTTTTCTTCCATAATGATCGTTCCTTTCTTTTTTGGTTTTTGGTTTTTTGTGGGTGGGCGTTTCCGATATTCGGACAGAGTTTGCCCGGGGATTCGGAACATCCCTCCCGGGTAAATAATGACAGTTGGCGAAAAAGTTATCAAAAAACCGTTTATTTGCCTTAGGAATCGAAAGGAACGCGGGGTAAAAAAGGCAAAAAATAAAGCCGCAGAGGCGGCTTTTGAGAGTGTGATATTTTGATGGCTGACGGAAGTGCACTAAAGAAAAATGCAACATATTACACTTTTCTTTATTTGGAGTCAGTGAAAGAACACAAATGGCACAATTTTCACTTTTTCGTGCAAAAAAGTAAAAATTGTGAAAGCTACATTGAGCCAACTAAAAATAAAAACCTCCTCTGCCGTACTGTTAGTGGCAAAGGAGGGGGAGAAAAACATTTACCTCAATATGTTTTTTAGTCTATCAGATAGAAGTTTTTCTCGTTCGTTTAAAAACTCTTCAACATTAGACAAATCCAAATCAATTCCATTTGGAATAATATGGTTATCATAAAAAGATTTTTTTGTTGCAGGGTTCATTTTTTTTGTTGACATCTCAACCCAATCTTTTAAGGAATTGCTATTTTTGGAAGTATTTTCACTCAAATCAAGCATTTGCAGATTTACGATTGAATTGTATCGTTTATATGTGACTTTGTCTTTGATTGGTTGTGATAGCTGCTCGTAACATATATCAGGATGCATATGATCCTTATGGTAATTGTTGCTACTACTGTAATCCAATTGGGGGAAAAGCAAGGCTAAAATCGAAAAAGCGTATGCATTGTCTTTTTGAGTATCAATCAATTCTTTTACATACTCATCGTCAACCGTTTGTAAGGACGAGATTGAACTTAAAATGCTATCTGCCGGGAATTCAGTAATGTCTTCGTCAACATATGTGTATGAATTGGTTGTAGTATCATAGTTAAAGCCAAATGCATTCCTTGATTGTATAAGTGGTGAGTCAGTATGCGCTCCAAACGGTTTTAACAGAATCATCTTAAACAGCCATGCTTGAATTGTCTTTCTATCATTTTCATATTTTTTCGCCGTTGCAATATTGCTTCTTCCAAAAAGTTTTTTGTGATATATGTAGTATAATATTGGCAATGTCGCATTCAACGATGTTAATGTCGATTCTGTTAATGAAAATTTTCGCAGCATCGAAAAAAGAGTTTCTATAGATAGTTCAATCTCCTTCCATTTATCTTCTATTTCCACACAAAAATCAGCTGGGAAATTATTGGCACTAGTTTTTATTTCTTTGTTAAACAAAAGCAAGAATGCTTTGATAATATAATCTTTATCAATTTTAAATCCTTTATTAGCTATGCTTGTTGATAAATCTTTAAAACGTGTTCTTGCATCAACACGGCTCCAGTGACCAACAATCAAAGAAAATACGATATCAGAAAAAGACAAAGGAGATCCGCCGGAGTTTATTCGAATGAAAATGTTTAATGCTTTATCAGCGTCCTGTGAATCCTCAAGATAATAATTTATGCATCTTTCATCAAACACAAGCTTGTCCAATTTTCTCAAAATTTGTCGTTCATCCCTATTTGCGCCAATATTATCAAGATAATCGTCTAAATTTTCGTGCTGATGAATTTCGACTATTTCCTTGACATAAAACCATTTTTCACCATCTAGCACAATCAATCTTTCTTGTTTTGTCTGCTCATCTTTCAAGAATTCAAAAATATATTTCCGGTCATATTCATTGCTATTATTTAAAGCCAGTTTTATATACAGCCTCGCATTAGGAAAAGACTGCTGGCTGTAATCTTTGGATTTATTCTTCTCGTGCGCTGCATACGAAAAACCCATCACTCCAATCCTCATTGCCGTAAGACGTTGCTGCCCGTCAAGAACAGCATAGTAATCACTATTATTAATATGGCGGTATTCATTGTTTATATTGAAATAATTTCGACAATCATAAACAAAATTATCTAAAAACTTATAAAATTTTTGACTATGTGATTGATTGCCGTCGATTTTCCACATCAGCATAGAACCAGTAGGATAATTTCGCATCAATGAATCGAACAAGTCTTCAATCTGCTTTTTTTGCCAAAGGAATTCACGCTGAAACGAAGGCAATACATATTTGGTTTGATTGATATTTTCAATTGCTTCAAAAATGGTAATTGCGGTTTGAAAGCCAGACATAGCATCCTCCTAAAAGTTAGCATAATGATTTTTTGCAACAATTGCATTTTTTATTTTTATTTTAATTCGTCAACGCCCAAAAGTCAACACGCAAAAATTAAATGTGCAACGTGTTACAATTTTCGTTTTTATTATGGGAGGAGAATATTACCGTATTTTTGATTTCGGGCGAGGCTGTGAGTAGATTTTTTTGAGGCGGGGGAGGTCGAATTTAGGGGAGCGGGAGAAGGTGAAGAGGCCGTTACGTTCCTGTTCGACGTCGGTGAGCTGGGTATAGCAGAAGCCGGAGACATTGGGGTTATCTGTGAGGGCGGAGGCGAGGGCTTCGAGGCGGGAGTAAAACTCCTCTTCGGTTTTGGGGCCGTTGCCGTAGCCCCAGCCGTCGCCGACGTTCCAGCCGATGCCGCCGTATTCGCTTATGAAGACGGCGCCGCCACGATAGGTCTGGCGGTTTTTAAAGGCGCTGTGGTGGGACATATTGTTAAGATCGGCATAGTGGGAAGCGAGTTCGGCGGGGTCGGATGAATAATCGTGGAGGTCGTAGAGGTCGGTTACGACGTGGTAGTTGCCGCTCGTGTCGATACAGGGGCGGGTCGGATCGAGGACTTTGGTCATATCGTAAAGGAGCTTTATCGCGGGGTCGTACTGTTTTTTGCCGTATTGGTCCCAAGTCTCGTTATGTGGACACCAGCCGATTATCGCGGGGTGGTTGAAATCGCGGTTTATCTCCTCGGTCCATTCGGGAAGAATCGAATAAATATTCACGGGGTCGGAATGGTCCAAGCCCCAATCGGGGTATTCGCCCCAGACGATATAGCCGTGTTTATCGGCGTAATAGAGGAAGCGTTCCTCGAAGACTTTTTCGTGCAGACGTGCGCCGTTGAAGCCGCATTCCAAAGAATTTATAATATCGTTTTCGAGGTCTTTATCGGTCGGCGCGGTATAGACGCCCTCTTCGTAAAAGCCCTGGTCGAGCACGAGACGCATGAAAGTCTTTTCGCCGTTCAGGTACAAAAATCCGTTATCGAAGGTTACTTCGCGAAGGGCAAAATAGCTTTTTATCTCATCGCCGCCGAAGGTGAGCGAGAGGTCGTAAAGATTCCCCTGCCCTACTTTCCAGAGGTGTTTTTCGGAGAGCTTTATCTCGGCGGCAACGTAACCGGACGCGGACGTGATTTTTACTGCGCCGCAAGGGTTTCCGCCGTATGACGCCTTTAAAGTCAGATCGGCTTTACCGCGCAGAGAGAGGCAGACGGTAACCGAAGAATTTTGGATATTCGGATAGAATTTCACGCTCTCGATGCGCGTCTCGGGAACGTATTCGAGCCAGACGGTCTGCCAGATACCCGTCGTGCGCGTATAGTCGCAGGCGTAGGATTCGTAGCGGTCGCTTTGCTTACCAGAAGGGATAAGCGGCGAGCGCGTGTCGTCCTCGCAGCAGACGGTCAGCACGTTTTCGCCGTCAAACGTGAAATCGGTTATATCGAACGAAAAAGACGTATAGCCGCCTTTATGGGAGCCGACGGGGACGGAGTTTATATAGACCGTCGTGAAATAGTCGGCGGCGCCGAAATGCAGGATGGCACGGCGGCCGTTTTTTATAATATTCAGCTTCCGCTTATACCAGACGCAATACATAAAATCCTTGTTGCAGACGCCCGAAAGCTTGGATTCGAGGCAGAACGGCACGAGGATCTCAGAGGATAGACGGACGTCGATTTTCGCGAGTCCGCGGGCGAGCCCGCTTTTTGAGTTGTCTATCTCGAATTCCCATATTCCGTTCAGGTTTTCGTAGCTTTCGCGGACGAATTGCGGGCGGGGGTATTCCTGTCTCGGCAGCATAGTCATTTCCCTTTCGTTTTAAAGCATATCGGCGACAGCGCGGGCGCGGCTGTAGGCTTCTTTGAAATATTCTTTAGCGGTTTTGAAGTTATATCTATCGGTGTTGAAGGGTTTTAGTTCGAAGGTCAGGTCGCCTTGGTAGTTCTTCTTTTTAAGTCTTTCGGCGATAGATTTCCAATCGGCGATGCCGTGGAAGGGCAGCAGGTGGCGGTCGACGGTACAGTCGATAAGCCCGCTTTCGGTATCGAGCCCATAGTTATCGTTAAGGTGGGTATAAAGCAGGTTTTCACCGTAGAGGGAGAGCAGGTCGCGCATACCGTTATAGCACATCTCGTGGCCGCAGTCCCAGCAAAATCCCGAATAAGGGGACTTTATATTGTCGATAACGGCTTTTAAATATTCCTCGCCCTCGGTGTTCTCAAAGGCGATTTTT
>JAZUJV010000231.1:0-4906 GCA_045642945.1 Eubacteriales bacterium
AAAACGGCGAAAGCGCGGAAAACCTTATAAAAGCCGAAAAGCTTATAAAAGATAACGCCTCTTTGCTTATTCCGTCGGTAAGAATCGGCGACCGCGCCGCATGGATAACCGTCGCGGAGCGCTGGGGGAACGATTATCACAAGCATTACCGCAGCGCCGACGACGTCAAAGCCGCCGTTGCCTTCGGCAAAAACGTCGGGCTCAACACCCTTATCGTCGAAAACTGCTCGTCGGGATATTCGGTCTATCCGTCGGAGGTCGACGGCATGTGCGTCTTCCCGGGGCTCGATTTCGATGTGCTCGCCGCCTTCCGCGACGAATGTGAAAAACAGGATGTTACCTTTATTATAATGGTCGGGTGCTTCGCAGGCGGATATAACGGCGTCGCGTTCCCCGAAAACCATTATATGAACCTCTATAAAGACAAATATCTTATCACGAACAAGGGCAGCGCTCCCGATGCGAGCGGCTATATAACCCTCGACCCCGCGGATAAGGATATACGATCTTTCGAGCTCGCGGTAATAAAAGAGCTCGCCGAAAAATATTCCCCCGACGCGATACAGCTCGACTATATAAGATACCCGCTCCCGATAACCTACGGCGAAAACAACTACGAGGATTACGGCTATAACGGCGCGGACAAGGCGGGATTCATAAAAGAATACGGCAAAGACCCGACGGATTTAAAAATAACCGACGCGCTTTGGGAAAAATGGTGCGAACACCGTGCGGATATAATCACGTCGTTTTTGCGCGATGCACGTCAGACCGTCAGAGACGTTGACGAAAACATAAAGCTTTCGGTAACCTGCTTCGCCGAGAGGGACGACAGAAAGAAATTCGTTTATCAGCAGGTCGAAAAGTGGTTAAGCGAAGACCTCGCCGATTCGGTCTATCCGATGATCTACGCGTCGGATACCGACACCCAGCGCTTCTACGCCGAGCAGATAAAAGAAGCGAAATTTGGCGGAAAAGATATCGCTTTGGGCATCGGGACGTACGTCAAAGCGACGGATAAGGCGATAAAAGAGATGCTTTATATGCCCTATGAGCTCGGCTATGAGGGCTCGTCGACGTTCACGCTTCGCTACATCGCGACCTGCGGCTATACCGGGACTTATATGAGCGCGTTTAGTACCCAAGCCGTGCCGACTACCGCGCCGAAGGAAGAGCTTGTAAGTTCCGCACGCGAAATGCTTTTAAGCCGCGCCGATACCTTCGCGTTCCTTTCGGGTCGGCCCGAAGAATTAAAAGGCTTTAAAGAAAGCGTAAGCGTTTTACTTTCGGACTTTTCGGATTATTCTCCCGATTCCGCGCTGTCTTTACTTAAACAAAAGGCGAAAGACTTAAAAATCCACGAAAAATACATCTCCGCGCTCGAAAAAGATTTGTCCTATCTGGAGGAAATTTTAAAATGAAAAAGCTTCTTATCCTGCTCACCGCGTTCCTTACCGCCTGCGCGCCGCTTTGTTCCTGCAGCGGAAACGAAATAAGCGAAAACACGTCCGAGATATCGAAAGAGCCCGAAAAGCTTTGCCTTGACGGTGCGAAGCTGGTTGTGTTCGGCGACTCTATTACCGCTCTCGGCTCATGGGGAAGAAGCGCCGCGCAAGAGCTTAACACAAACTTTTTCAACGGCGCTATGGGCGGGATAACCTCGAAGCAGGGAATAGACCGCTTCGACGCTTTCGTCAAAACGAAAAACCCCGATATCGTTACTCTCCTTTTCGGAATGAACGATCTGATAATGGAAGCGAAAAACCAGCCCCGTGTTACTCCCGAAAAGTTTAAAGAGAATTTAAAAACGCTTATCGAAAAAACGAGAGCGCTCGGCGCGACGCCGGTTTTGCTGACGACGAACCCGCTCGATCCGAACCGCTTTTACGCCGCGCAGGGACAAACGCCCGATTGGTATTCCGAGGTCGGCTCGCCGCTCGAATGGCTCGACGTTTATAACGCGAAAACGCGCGAGCTCGCCGCGCAAGAAGGCGTTTTGCTTGTTGATATGCGTACTGCGTGCGAAGGTGTGCCGTATACCGAGCTTCTCTCCGACGGTATCCATCTCGCGGCAAAGGGCAACGAGATATTTAAAAACACGCTCGTAAAAGCGTTTGAAGAGAATTTCACCCATAAGGAAAACGCCGAAAAAATCGACCTCGACGCCGATTATATAAAGGCCGAGGATTCTGCTTCGCCGCTGTCGCTAGTGCCTTTTGACGCCGAGGGCTGGTATATCGCCGACAGAACGACCATGGCGGTAAAAGCCGAAAACAACTCCCTTATAATAATGAATAAAAACGGTCTCTGGCCCGACACGATAGCGCTCCCGCCCGAAAACGTCGGCGTTCCCGTCGAAAACGGAATCATCAACTACGATATAAAGATAGCTTCCGCGGGCGCTTCGCTTATCCTTTATTTCGGCGGCGGCACGCCCAACGCCTATACCGAAAGCCAATATATAATATTGAATAAATATATCGGCGAGACCGAAAGCTATACCGGCGACCTTCTGCCGAACCAGACGTTAAAGGGTACTTTAAACCTTAAAGATTTACCGCTTCCCGCGTCCGCGATAAAGGACGGCAGGATAATTTTTTCGGGTGTAAAGCTCTACGTCGCGGGGCAATCCTATTCGCCCGTTACGATAAACGAGCTTTCGGCTTGGATAAAATAGAGAAAACTCGCCGGATTTATACAACATATCCAACGCCGTTGTATCATGCCCACCATATTTTGTGATAAGCGTTATATATTTTCGCGAAATATGTAAAATAGTTAACATTTTCGCGGTTATATATTTTTGATTTCAGAAAATTTTACCAAAAAATATTTTAATTTTCAAAACCGTTGAATTTCAACGGTTTTTTCTTTATGGTTATATATTATCTCTCGCGATTTTTAAAAAAACTCTTGACAACGTGTGATATAATATGATTGTGGAATTATAAATATATAATTTTTCACGGCGAAAAACACGCATAAAAAGTCGGCTTCGGCGAATATAATACCATATATTGATATTTTTGATACCCGACGCCACAAGGAGAAGTTTTTTGAACAGAAAGCATCTTATTTTCGTATGCGTTATCGCGGCGCTTGTCCTCGCCACTGTGTTTTTACTCCCTACGGGAGCGGAAAACGAGGAGAAGGACGACGGCGAATTTTCGATCCCCGCCGACACGCCCGTAACCTACGGATATCTTGAAAAATTCAAGGAAGAATTACGAAAAGAAATAATTGACGAGCTGACCGCGGGCGAAGGCATAAAAGTCTCCGGCGATTACGAGGACGTAACCTTCGACAAAGGCATGATAATCATTCCCGCGAGCGGCACCGAGATAATCTATCGCGGAGGCGGTGCGGAAGCCGTAACGTCTTCAAAACGCGCGCTCGACGGCATCACCGACAGCTCGGTAAACAAAGAGCTGTTCTCGGGCGACGCGCTCGAATTCGGCCATATCTATTACCCTTCGGATTCCGACGCGAAAAAAGCGATAGTAATTACGGGCGAGCATGCCCATTTCACGATAAGAGGCGAATATGAGGTTAACTAAATTCATCAGTATTTCGCTTTCGCTCGTGTTATGCTTCGGCATGGTGGCTTTATTCACCGGAAACAGAGCGGAAGCGCTTTCGGTAAACACGTCTTCCGAGCCCACCGTCAGAGTAGGTATGTACGCGCTTATCGGTAACCTCGATACCCGCCGCGCAAGCACCGAGATAACCTGCAGCGCGGGCTTCGATATCGGCAGCACCGACGGCAGCGTATTCCGAAAGAGCGGCAGCGTCGATTCAAAACAGCTTAAAATAAAGGTCGTCGGCGGCAAAATCAACGTTACCGACGCCGAGGGAAACCTTATAGGCGACTATGAATCCTCCTATAAATTCGCCGTCCGCGGAAAAGGCGGCCGCGTGCTTTCCTACCCGATGATGCACCGTTCGGGCAGCATCAACAACTACGAATACCCGGGATTTCTCGAATTCCAGATCTCCGACGGTTTACTTTATATGGTAAACGTGCTCGGGCTCGAACAATACACCAAATGCGTTATGGCCAACGAGATCGGCGGAAACTTCACCGTCGAAACGCGAAAAGCGTTCGCGGTGCTGGCGAGAACGATGCCGTTCTGCTGTAAACATAAAAAGCTCGGCTTTGACGTTTGCAGCAACTCCGCGTGCTGTCAGGTCTACGCCGGTGTTTACAGAATGAGTCAGGATAACAACGAGATAGTCGAAGCCACCCACGGGCAGATTTGCGCTTATCAGGGCGAGCCGATAGCAGTCCTTTATACGGGAGCTAACGGCGGCGCAAGCTGTTCCTCCGTCGCCGCTTGGGGCGGAAAGGAAGTTCCGTACCTCACCTCCGTCTTCCTTGAGGACGAAAAGGGCGAAGAGGCGGCACGCTGGGAAAAGGTCTTCACCAAAGCGGAATTTTACGAATACGTTCAATCCCGCGCGGCGTTCTCGGGTCTTTCCGACGACGAGATAAGTATGCAGATCCTCGCGACCGACCCTTACGGCTCGGATTATATAACCGTGCTTTCGCTTTCCGACGGCAGCGGCAACGTCGTCAACGTCGAGAACAGCGAGAAGGTCAGGACCGCCTGCGGTTTCTCGAGCGCGAACTTTAAAGTCGATTACGTCGGCGACGCCTATATGCTCACCGAAAACGGAAAGATAGAAAAATGTAACCCGTCGGGTATTTTGACCGAGGACGGATATAAAGAATTCACGGGATTTGGCGACAGCTACGTTACCGAGTTCGGCGAAGAGGTCGGCGCGGAAAAGATAATCATTTCCGGTGTCGGCTCCGGCCACGGCGTGGGTTTTTCCGCTCCCGGCAGCGAAAAGCTCGCGAAAGACGGATATAAGTATACGTATATTCTGACGTTCTTCTTCAACG
>JAZUJV010000232.1:0-4032 GCA_045642945.1 Eubacteriales bacterium
CCCATAAATCCGGTCTGTCGTCTGCGGCATCGTTGCGGATGACCGAAAAGATATTTTCTATGAAAGCGTCTGCAGCAAGCTTGCTCTCTTTCTGCGGATTGAGCGTGAGCAGATAACTCGGGCATAGGAGGATTGCAAGCGCACCGAACAGCTGATATCTTCGCTCTTTGTCAAACCTTTCGGCGTCTCCCCGGCGCCCGTATCTGTTAAATAGAAGCACTCTGGCAGAGCAATCAAACGGAGTAGTATATTTTTCAAGAAAACTTTTCAAGTGTTCTTCGTCTTCTGCTTCAGCCATAGTACGGATGACCTGTGGAGCCATGGGATGCCTTTCAAGGTAGGCTTCCGCCATAAGACGGACTTCCGGTAAAATCGCCGGATCACGGAAAGCCCTGCCGTTGCCATCCACCCAAGGACGCCATGCCGAATCGCTTTCCATATAATTCCTGCGGATATCACGAATCAGTTCGACAATCCGATTTGCGTCATAATCGCTTTTGATACATTCACGGCGAAGATCGTCAAACGCATGCTCTGCACGTTTTTCCTTCTCAATCTCCTGAATTCCAAAGAGCGTATCTACGGTAACACCAAGTATTTCGGCGATCGCCGGGATCAGTTCAAGGTCGGGGTAAAAGTTTCCGTTTTCCCAACGGCTGACGGACTGATAGGATACGCCGACTTTGTCGGCAAATTCTTCTTGCGTCAGATTGTTTCTCTTGCGATAATTGCGAATGTTTTCTCCTATAGTCAGTTTCATCTTTTTCTCCTATATTGATCGAATTTACCTTGCAAGGCATTGTTTCTGTCGACACCTATATTATACTCTGATGTTTCGTCCAAAGCAATATAGCATTACAGGAGAATAACTATTGCTTTATGTTATATAAGGACATTCTGTTTCTCGCCAAAAATCGGCAGTGCAACAAATCCCTCTGCGACCTTCGGCTTTTCGATTACCGCAAGCATTGTCTTGCATTTCCCGCAAGCGTGCCTTTGCCACACTAAGCGGAAATAATGCGCTTCGCTTCATACGGGCGCAAGCCCTTGCTTCATGGCGGCAGTGCCGCCGCTTCATGTTTGCGAAGCATACGCTTCATTTGCTTCTCCTTCCTCCAAAAACTCTTCTTGCAAACCATTAAAACTTATGCTAAAATACGCTTATAATATAAAAAAGGAAGTAAAAAGCTTTGTTCAAAAGCATTTTCGCCAAAAATCTGACGATATTTACAATAATCCTGCTCGTCTGCATCGTCGCGCTGCTGCTGACCGTTACCTCCGTCGTTTCCGACGATAACGTTACCACCGAGTACCGCGCCGTCCAGAACCTCTCCGCAGGATTTGCGACGATAATCGAAAATTCCTATAATGACGGCGAGTTCAAAACTCTCGCCGAGGCGTTCGGCAAAGACGGGCCCGTTACACAGATACTCTCCGATACCAACGCTCTCTCCGATATCGAGGTCTATATTTTCTCCGGCGAAGGCGATCTTCTCGGCACCTCCGAGCCGCAGGGAAGCAACCACGGAACTTCCGTGCCGCGCTCGGTTATAAACGGGTGCGTTCGAGGCGAAACTTATTACGTGTCCACTTTGGAGGGATTTTTTAAAGAAAACCGCCTCTGCGGCTATTCCATAGGAACAGCCGGCAAAGAGCATTTTATCGTATTCGCGGGAATAAAAGAATTCCAGAATTCGATTTTCAAAAGCGATATGGTCGTTTCGGTCATAACCGTCTCGCTTTGGATATTCTTCGGCTCTCTGATAATAATTTATCTCTATTCGCTCCGAACGACCCGCCCGCTTACGAATATAGTCAACGAGGCGAAAAACTACGCTAAAGGCGATTTTTCCAAAAGAATAAAGGTCAGCGGACACGACGAGGTCGCCGAGCTCGCCGGGGCGATAAACGAAATGGCGGATTCGCTCTCCGATATAAGCCGCGAGCGAAAAGCGTTCCTTGGCAACGTTTCCCACGACCTCCGTACACCGATGACGACTATCGGCGGTTTTGTCGACGGAATACTCGACGGTACTATCCCGCCCGAAAAACACGAATATTATTTAAAAATAATCTCCGACGAGGTGCGCCGACTCTCGCGCCTTGTAAATACTCTTCTCGAAATATCGCGTTCCGAAAGCAAAACCGAGCTTGACCGAGCCGAATTCAACCTTTCCGAGCTTGCGCGCACGGTTATAATAATGCTCGAAAAGAAGATAAACTCTAAAAATCTCGATTTCGAATTTCTCGCTCCCGACTACGACGTTTTCGTTACCGCCGACGCCGATTCGATACATCGCGTGCTCTTCAACCTCGTCGATAACGCCATAAAATTCACCCCCGACGGCGAAAAGATAACCGTTTCCGTCGGCGTTCTCTCCGACAGGAAGAAAAAACAGAAAGCATTTATAAAGGTCCGCAACAGCGGAGTCGGTATCACGGAAGAAGAAAAATCCCGCATCTTCGAAAGATTTTATAAAATCGACGCCTCCCGAGGGCTTGATAAATCGGGAACGGGCCTCGGGCTATACATCGCGAAAGTCAACGTCGCCGCCCACGGCGAAGAGCTTACCGTCGATTCCGACGGCGAAACCTATACCGAATTCGCTTTTTCGCTCCCCACCATACAAATAAATCAACAAAAGCCCAAACTTTAATATTTATTTAAGAAAACGGGTGTATTATTTCCGCGTAAAGACAAAAGGAGATAAATTTATGAATAACGATTTCAATAACGGATACGGAAACCAGACTCCGCCCGAAAATAACGGCAACTCCGATTATTCCTACCGCTGGAACGGCTCGGAGCATAACGGCGGCAAAAAACCGTGGAAAGTGATCCTTATAATAGCGATCGTCATTTCCGCCTTCTTCGTGATAGCCGTCGGCGCGTACTACGCTTCCTTGCATATCGACGATATTATCGACGTTTCCTCCGATAATTCGCGTGAAAATTCCCGCGATACCTCCCGCGGCGACGCCTCTGAAGATATAAGCGAACGTCCGGAATACAGCGTGCCTGATTTCAGCCAGAACAGCGATGACGACACCGATTCTCCGCTTACCGCGGTCTACGAAAAGTGCGCTCCCTCCTGCTGCACCATCCACGTTACCTACGACAGAAAAAGCGGCTACGCTTTCGGCTCGGGCTTCGTGATCGACGCCGAAAACGGCTATATCGCCACCAACCACCACGTCATCGAAGACGCCGACCATATAAAAGTCATGTTCTATAACGGCGACGAGTACGACGGCACCGTAGTCGGAAGCGATTCCGTTACCGACCTCGCGGTCATAAAGATAGATGCCGACCCCAAAAAGCTCGTCGAAATAGAACTCGGCGACTCCAATAAACTCAAACCCGGCCAGACCGTCGTCGCGATAGGCACTCCCTGCGACGAGGAATTTGCGGGCTCCATGACCTGCGGCATAATAAGCGGTATCGCCCGCGACGTCGCCATAACCAACGATTACGGCACCGTCGTCAAAAGAATGACGCTTATCCAGACCGACTGCACCATAAACTTCGGCAACAGCGGCGGCCCGCTTATAAACCAATCCGGCTGCGTTGTCGGTATAAACTCTATCAAAATAGCCGGCGACTACGAAAATCTCGGCTTCGCCATCCCGATATCCGAAGCTGTCGAGATATTCAAAAAGCTTATCGCGGGCGAAGAGATAGGCGAAAGCGGAATAGCCACCGCCAGCGCGAAGATCGGTATCGAGGTTACCTCCGTCAGCAACGGACTCGACGCCTTCCACGTCCGTCCGACCTGCGAATACCCCAAAGACGGCGCCTTCGTCTACAGCTTGACGACCTATAACAGCAACGCTTACCGTGCCGGACTTCTCGCCGGCGATATAATAACCGTCTTCAACGGAGAAGAGATCAATAGCTACGACGAACTCTCCAAAGTTCTCGAAAAATGCCACGCGGGACAGGAAGTAACGATAAAAGTCTTCCGCTTCAACTCGAGATTCTCGGAAGGGAAATATATCGAGTTTACTTTTAAACTGGATGCGGCAAGCTGA
>JAZUJV010000233.1:0-5666 GCA_045642945.1 Eubacteriales bacterium
CGGCGTTACCAAGCTCGTCCATATCCCCTTCGAGACGAAGCAGGACGAGAGCATCGAGAACCTACGCAAAATGTTCCTCGCGATGAGCAAAGACCTCCGCGTCATCTTCATAAAGCTCGCCGACAGACTGCATAATATGCGCACTCTCGACGTCCGCACCCCCGAAAAACAGCGCTCGATTGCTCTCGAAACGATGCACGTCTACGCGCCTCTCGCCCACCGCCTCGGTATGCAGAAGATAAAACAGGAGCTCGAATCCCTCGCGCTTCTCTATCTCGACCCGATCGGCTATAAAGAGGTCGAGGACGATATAAAGCGTCGTTACGGCGAGAACAAGGGCTTTATCGAGCGCGCTACCGAAAAGGTCTCCGAAAGCCTTCGCGCCTACAACATAAAATTCACCCTCTCCGGCAGGGTAAAAACGATATACAGCATCTATAAAAAGATGTATAACCAAAGCAAAAAGTTCGATGAGATATACGATTTTTACGCTATCCGCATAATCGTCGATACCGAGCTCGATTGCTATACCGCTCTCGGAATAATCCACGAGCAGTTCAATTCGATCCCCGGACGCTTCAAAGATTATATCTCCACCCCGAAGCCCAATATGTACCGCTCGCTCCATACTACCGTTATGAGCAAAGAGGGAATACCTTTCGAGGTACAGATAAGAACGTGGGAGATGCACCGCATCGCCGAATACGGTCTCGCCGCGCATTGGAAATATAAATCCGGCGAGCAGGCGAAAGCCGATATCGACGCCAAGCTCCAATGGATAAGAACTCTGCTCGAAACCGAAAAAGATACCGACGACCCCGACGAATTTTTCCGTCCGTTGAAAATCGACCTCTTCGAGGACGAAATTTTCGTTTTCACCCCCCGCGGAGATATCGTCAACCTCCCCAACGGCTCCACCCCCGTCGACTTCGCCTACGCGATACATTCCGAAGTCGGCAACAAAATGGTCGGCGCCAAGATAAACGGCAATATAGTCCCGATAGATACTATCCTCGAAACGGGACAGATAGTCGAAGTCCTTACGAGCGCGTCCTCCAAAGGCCCGAGCCGCGATTGGCTTAAAATCGTCCGCTCCGGCGAAGCGCGCAACAAGATACGCCAGTATTTCAAAAAAGAACTCCGCCCCGAGAATATCGCCGTCGGAAAAATGGAGCTCGAGCGTGAAATAAAACGCTACGGAAGGCATTATACCGAGCCGCAGAAGAACGAGATAATGAAAAATCTCGCCAACCGTCTGTCTCTGCCCGACGTCGACGACCTCTATAACAACATCGGCTACGGCGGTCTTTCCGTCTCGAAAATAGCGGTAAAGCTTCGCGAGGAGTTTATGCGCGTCGTCGCGCCTCAGCTTGAAGAGCCTTCCGTTTCCCAGCCCGCGCCTATCCCGTTCGACCCCGAAAAATTCGAAAAACACCGTTCCAAAACTATCTCCGAATCTGTCATCGTCGACAGCGTCGAGGGCTGCACGGTCAAATTCGCCAAGTGCTGCAACCCGCTCCCCGGCGATAACATAATCGGTTATATAACCCGCGGATACGGCGTTTCAATACATAAATACGATTGCCCGAACGCCCAGGAGGGTTTAAGTAAACCCGAGGATAAAGACCGCTGGGTCGTCGCCTCGTGGTCCGAAAAGATCGACAACCAGAATTTCGGCAGCTTCGAAGCGACCATTTCTGTCTACGCCGTCTATTCTCCGCGCATAATCGCCGACGTAACGATAGCTTTAAACGATATGAAAGTCGCCGTTACGTCTATCTCGACGCGCGATAACGAATCCGAAATGGTAATAACCGTCGGTGTAAAATGCTCGGGCGTCGACCACCTTAAAAATATCATCAGCGGACTCCATAAGATCAAAAACGTCCGCGACGTTACCCGAGGTGCTTTATGAGAGCCGTAGTACAAAGAGTAGCTAACGCTTCCTGCGTCGTCGAAGGCGAGGAAGTCGCGAAAATAAATAAAGGTCTTATAGCTTTCGTCGGCGTCTGCGACGACGATACCGACGAAGACGCCAAAAAGCTTGCCCGTAAAATAAGCGGTTTACGCGTATTCAAGGACGAAAACGATAAACTTTCCCTCGACGCGAAAGCCGTCGGCGGAAGCGTTATGGTAATATCCAATTTCGTCCTCGCGGGCAGAGTTACCCACGGCTTCCGTCCCGATTGCACCCACGCCGCCAAATACGACGAGGGCAAGCGCCTTTACGAGCTCGTGATATCTCTTATCGGCGAGGAACTGCCCGTCTGCCACGGCGTTTTCGGCGCGCATATGGAAATAGCCGCCTTAAACGACGGACCTATCAACGTGATAATCGACACCAAAGAATTAAGAAGCGCGAAATGAAACTTACGATAAATAACGATACCGGATATTTCAAAGACTATTATTTCCAGACCCTCTGTCTGCTTTATTTCCCCGGCGAAAAGTTCGGCGTAAGCGACGAGGACGAAAACGAAGCCTCCTTCCGCCTCGAAAAGATAAAAGGCACCGAGAACGGTTACGAATGTGAGGTAGTCTTAAGGTCCGGCGACAAAACCTCAAAAGCCTCCTTCCGTGCCGAAAACTATGTACCCGCTATACCGATGAAGGCGGATTTCTACCCGACCAACGCGCTCGGCAAAGCCTTTTTGGAGGCGGGCAAACAGCTCTTCGGCTTCGGCCTTCCGTGGGGCTATCTTACGGGCTTGCGCCCCGTAAAAAGAGCAAAATATTATCTTGACCGCGGCTATTCCGAGGAAGAGGTCAAAGCCCTTTTCATAAACGATTATTGCGTCTTCCCCGAAAAAGCGTCGCTCTCCGTCGAGACCGCGTCCACCGAGATAAAAATGCTCGAAGGCGTCGGCGAAAACGCCTGCGGTATGTATATTTCGATACCCTTCTGCCCGACGAGATGCGATTACTGCTCCTTCGTTTCATACAGCAACGATAAGCTTTTCAAGCTTATCCCCGCGTATCTCGAAAGGCTGAAAACCGATATAATAAGAACGGGCGCGCTTATAAACGAGCTCGGAATGGATCTGAAAGCCATATATATCGGCGGCGGCACACCGTCTATCCTCGATCCTTTCCAGATAGATTCTCTCCTCTCGACGATTGAAAAAAGCGTCGAGATAGGCGACGATACCGAATTTACCTTTGAGGGCGGCAGACCCGATACGCTTACCGAAGCGAAGCTTCGCGCCGTAAGGTCCCACGGCGTCAGAAGAATAAGTATAAATCCCCAAAGCACCTCCGATGCCGTTCTTACCCGCATCGGCAGAAAACATACCGTCAAACAGTTCTTCGATGCCTGCGAGACCGCCAAAAAAATCGGTTTCGATACCTTCAACGCCGACCTTATCGCCGCTTTGCCCGGCGATACTGCCGAGACCTTCGCGAAAAGTCTCGACGACGTTATATCATTGGGCTTTGAAAATATAACCGTCCATACTCTCTCCATCAAAAACGCCGCGCCGATACGCTTTATAGACGACGGCTACTACGACCCCCAAGGCGACCTTGCGCGCGAAAGCGTCTCTTATGCGAAAAAAACTCTCGCTTCCGCGTCGCTTTACCCCTATTATCTTTACAGACAGAAAAATACAGTCGGCAACGCCGAAAACACGGGCTACGCCGTCAGGAATAAAGAAAACCTCTACAACGTTCTTATGATGGAGGAATATTCCACCGTTTTCGCCTGCGGCGCGGGCGCGATAAGCAAATTCGTAAACCCCGCCCGCGACGATATCTATCGCCTCGCCTTCCCGAAATATCCCTTCGAATATCTCCGTGAGGATAAAGGCATCGGCAGGGAAGAAGCAATAGACTTTTTCGCGAAATACAGAAAGGACTGACTTTACTATGATGATCGAATATTGGAAAAAACTTATAGCCGACGGTGAAGCGGCATACGAAAATAAAATACGCGGTGTCGTCGCCGACTTTGCCGAATGCGAAGGACTGCGCGCCGTGCTCATAGCCGGCGGAAGCTGCTCCGGCAAAACCACCACGACGAAAAAACTTTCCGAGATTTTCAAAGAGCGCGGCGTGAGCGCCTACGTCGTCTCGCTCGATGATTTCTACCGCTCTCTCGACGAAAGCGTTTATCTCCCCGACGGGAAGCGCGATATCGAGACGGTAAAAAGCCTTCGTACCGACATCATGCGCGAAAAACTCGTCTCGCTCTTCAATTACGAAGAAACCTCTATGCCCGTTTTCGATTTCACTCAGGCTCTCCGTCTCGACGATAACTATAAAATAAAACTCGAAAAAGGCGATATATTGCTTATCGAGGGCCTCCATGCGCTCAATCCCGAACTGCTCGGCGACTTCTTCGACCAATACGTTACCAAAAAGCTCTATCTCTACGCCGACGCGGGCGACGGTGTCGACTGCCGCCTCGTAAGAAGACTTGTCCGCGATGCCCGCCACCGCAACCATATGGCAAACGATACCTTCTATTTCTGGGATAACGTCAGAAAAAACGAGCGCGAAGCGATACTCCCTTACCGCGGGACCGCCGACGCCGAGATAAACACCTTCTTCCCCTTCGAACGCGGCATCCTCGACGACGACGCCGTCAAGCTGCTCGGCGATATCCCGCTCGACAGCCCCAACCGTGCCGAAGCCGATACCCTTATCCCGATATTAAAAATCGAGCATCCCATCCCCGACGAGCTCGTCCCGATGGATTCCTTGCTTCGCGAGTTTATGTAATATGAGTAACAACGCCGTCAAAACCTCCGCCAGCTTCATACGCGAGGCGGGAATACTTACGCTTGCAAGCTTCGCCGTAAAAATAATCGGCGTCGTCTTCAAAATACCGCTTACCAACATTTTGGGAAGCGGTATCGGCGTCTTCAACGCCGCCTATTCTATCTACGCAATGCTCTTTATGCTTTCAACGAGCGGTCTGCCCGTCGCGGTCAGCCGCCTCGTCGCGGCAAGCAACGAAAGGGGCAGAGGAGCCGAGGCAAAGCGCGTCGCTATGCTCGCTCTCGTCCTCTTCGGGCTCATCGGGCTCGTCTTCACCGTGCTGCTCATCGTTTTCGCCCCCGCCATCTCTTCCGGAACGGGACACGCCGAAAGCGCCGCCGCTATGCGTATGATAGCCCCCTCGCTCTTCTTCATCTGCGTCTGCGCCTCCGTCCGCGGATATTTCCAAGGTTTACATAATATGTATCCTACCGCTTTGTCCCAGTTCATCGAGGCGTTCTTCAAAATGACGGTAGGTCTTGCCGCCGTTACCTTCGCCGCGTCAAAAGGCTATTCGCTCGCCATTCAGGCGGCGTGCGCCATTTCGGGCGTTACCGTCGGAACGTTTTTCGGTATGATATTTATAATTATCTACCGAAAATTTTCCAAAAAGAGCGTTCCCAACGACGAAGATAAAGAAAAAGAATCCGATAAAAAGCTTTTAAAGCTCATCGTTTCCGTCGCTCTCCCCGTTACTCTTACCGCCGCGGCATTGTATTTTTCCCAGTTCCTTGATACTTTGATAATCGTCAACTGCCTCAAAGCCTCCGGCGTTCCCGAGGAATCCGCTCAGACTCTCTTTTCGGCGTACACGGGCCTTTCCGTCCCGCTCTACGACCTTCTCCCTGCCACCCTCGTCTTCCCGATAGCGACTTCGATCCTCCCCTCGGTCTCCGGCGCTCTGGCAG
>JAZUJV010000234.1:0-1728 GCA_045642945.1 Eubacteriales bacterium
AAAGTCGAAGGTGTGTTCGATGTAGATCTGGTAGGAGTTATGTTTATAGTAAGCGAGGAAGTCGATAAGCTTTTTGCAGCCGTCGACGGTGGGAACTCTGCCGCGGGAGGCGTCGTGGTAAAATCCGCGGTATTTCATATCGGGGGTATCGGAAATTTCGCAGCATTCGATATCCTCGCCGCAGCTTTCGAGCATCTGGCGAAGCGTCTGGATCCCATAGTAGGCGCCGGCGAGAGAATCGCCGAGAATTTTTATGCCGGTTCCGGAAGCGGAAAGTTTATAACCTTCCGATTTCTTATTAAGGCAGTCGACGACGATATTGCCTTCGGCTTTGGGACAGAGGGCTTTGGAAATACGGGGATAAACGCCGGTTTCGCAATACATTTCGTCGGCGAGCTTCTGGGCGATCTTGAAAATTCGGCTGTCGCAGTTCATCGAAAGTACGATGCCGAAGCGGGCGATGCTGACGACGCCGCCGGTTTTTTTGAGTTTTTTGGGCTGAGGAAGGATAGTCATACAGGAATCTCCTTTACTATATTTATTTTACACATTTTTTACCACATTTGTTTCAAAAAGTCAACCGAAAGGAAGGCATTTTTGCCGAAAACGACGAATTTAGAGAAATTTGCGGGAAGACCTTGACATGCTTGACGGCTATATATATAATATGTAGCATGCGGAGTATGGGCATTCGGTCGTATTTGGCACAAGCGAAAGGCGGCGGACGGCTTTTACGAAGCATCAAAGTACCAAATAAATTTTACATACGGAGGTAGAAAATGCTGACTTGGCTCTTTGTTATCCTTGCCGTGATCGTGCTTGCGATCGCGTACGTGTTCTTCAATTTCTTCCGCATCCGTAAAATGGACGAAGGCACTCCCGAAATGGTCGAAATGGCCGGAATTATCCGTTCGGGTGCCGTTACGTTCATGAAAACGGAATATAAGACGATCGCTATCGTCGTTGCCGCTGTTGCGGTCGTTCTTGCACTCTTCGTCGATATATGGTGCGGTGTTACCCTTATCGTCGGCGCCTGCATGAGTTCGATCGTTTGTATTCTCGGTATGCGTTCCGCTACCTACGCAAACGTTCGTACCGCCAACACCGCGCGCAGAACCAAAAACATCGGTGAAACCGTTAAAGTCGCTCTTTGCGGCGGTTCGATCTCCGGTCTTTCGGTCCAGGCGTTCGGTATGCTCGGCATGGTCATCGTTCTTCTTATCTTCAACAACAAGGGTTTTGAAGCAGCAGGCATTGCCACCGCTCCTATCATAGACCTCGATCTCGGCGGCAACGCTGAAATCATGAGAGTAACCACCTACTCCCTCGGCTGCTCGCTCGTCGCGATGTTCAACCGTGTCGCAGGCGGTAACTACACCAAAGCAGCAGATATCTCTTCCGATATACTCGCAAAGATCAGACACGATATGCCCGAAGACGACAGCCGTGTACCCAACGTCGTCGCTGACTTCATCGGCGACAACGTCAACGACATCGCCGGCAACTGCTCTGACCTTCTCGAAAGCTTCGTTGCCACCATCGCGGCGGCTATCATGATCGCCGTATTCAACTTCGGCGGAGCGGGCGAAGCGTTCAACGCCGACCTCTTCGGCGCTACCACCACCTTCGCGATCGTTCTCGCGGGCGCAGGTCTTATCGGCTGTCTCCTCGGACTCGGCTTCGCCGCAATCCGCAAGATGGGCGACAACCCCAGCAGAGAGCTTAACC
>JAZUJV010000235.1:0-1537 GCA_045642945.1 Eubacteriales bacterium
TGCCTCCCGCCGCTTCTGTATAATGCGCTCATGTCGAACTGCGACACCCAAACGCCTTTTAAAATTTCTTTTTCGCTGTCTTCGCTTACTTCTTCTTCTGCCTCGCTGAACTCACTTTCCGCGCTTCCCTCGAAAATGACCTCGCCTCTCACGGCAAAAAACGGAAATATCATCATCACCAAAGGTATAAGCGCCAAAAGCTCTTTAAGTATTATTTTCCCGATCATAAAAACCTCCGCCTTTTTATTGCAAAACAGCTTGTACTGTGTTATCATAATATAGAAAGGCGGTGGTAAATATGCGAATAGACCTCGATAAAAACGCGTCGTTTCTGATCGAAACTCTTATAAATAACGGCTTCGACGCTTACGCCGTCGGCGGCTGTGTCCGCGACTATCTGCTCGATAGACCCATAAGCGACGTCGATATAACCACCTCCGCGCTCCCCGAGGAAACCAAAAAGGTTTTCTCCGCTTACCCCGTTATCGAAACGGGCATAAAGCACGGCACGGTTACCGTCGTGCTCGATAAAAAACCTTATGAGATAACCACCTTCCGCGTCGAATCGGGCTATACCGATAAACGCCACCCCGACCTCGTGAACTTTGTAAAAGACGTGAGATCCGACCTCTCCCGCCGCGATTTCACGGTCAACGCCATGGCGTATAACGAAAAAGCCGGTCTCGTCGATTATTTCGGCGGAATTTCCGACCTCGAAAATAAAATTATCCGCACGGTCGGCGACCCTTCCGAGCGCTTTTCAGAAGACGCTTTGCGGATATTGCGCGCCCTCCGCTTCGCTTCCGTGCTCGGCTTTTCTGTCGAAAAAGAAACGAAAAACAGCTGCGAAGCCCTTGCCGAAACGCTTCTTTCCGTCTCTTCCGAGCGTATCTTCGCCGAACTTAAAAAACTCGTCTGCGGCGTCAGCGCCAAAAACGTGATAGACGAAAACCGAAAAGTGCTGTCCGTTTTTATGAAAATAAATCCCGATATCTCAAAGCTGGACATACTCCCGAAAGACCATTCCGCTCGCCTTTCTTACCTCTGCGGCGAAAGCGTAACCGACCTGCTTGCCTTTTTAAAAGCCGATAACGAAACGAAGCGCAAAGCCAAACTCCTCGTCAATTCTGCCGCTATCCCGAAAGAACTCCCCGCGCTCAAAAAATATATTTCCGCGCTCGGCAGGGAAGACGCTTTGTATATTTCCGCCTACCGCCGCGCCGTCTGCTGCGAAGATGCCGAACGTATGACCGAAACGTTATGCGCGTCAAGCGAGTGCCTTACGCTCTCCGACTTAAAAGTCAACGGCAGCGACCTTTTATCCCTCGGCGTCCCCGATAAAAAAATCGGCGAAGCTTTAAAATCGCTCCTCGACGCCGTTCTTGAAGGCAAAATAAAAAACGAAAAAGAACTTTTGCTCAAACGCGCAAAAGCTCTTGACATTTAAATCTTTGTTTGATATAATACCATTCGTGCCTGCTGATGCGGGCGCATGCTGGTGTAGCACAGTGGTAGTGCAGTTGATTCGTAATCAACA
>JAZUJV010000236.1:0-5525 GCA_045642945.1 Eubacteriales bacterium
AGCAAATGTTCCTTAACTTGCAAATTGCTTGGCAATTTGCAACTATCTCGTTTGCGAAGCAAACTTATATCTCATATCGTTCGCGAAGCGAACTTATATCTTTTTTCGTTCGCGAAGCGAACTTATCTCTAAACGCAAAAAAACGCCGCGGCATCGCTCCGCGGCGTTTTTTTAATGCAATATTTTCCCTGTCTTTCCGGCGGCGAAGATATAGTGTTCCGCGAGGGAGACGCCGTATTTCGCGAGTTCGGAGGAGATACTTTTTGTGGTATAGATATCCTCGTTCGAGGGGATAGTGTTTCCGCTGGGGTGGTTATGGGCGAGAACGACGGTTTTCGCGCCGAGCGAGAGCGCTTCGGCAACGAAGTTTTCCGTCGAAAATTTCGCCGAGGTTATATCCCCCTCGCTGAAAACCCCGCAGCGCAAAAGATTTGCTTCCGCGTCGTAGAACGCGGCGGCGACGTGCTCGATTTCCGGCCCGAAAAAGAGGGCGGAAAGCTTCGCTTCTGCCGCTTTTAAATCTATTTCGGCGGCGATTTCGTTTGTCCTTCGCGTATAGTCGGCGACGAGCGCGAAGAGCGCGCAGACGGTATCGCCGATCCCGTCGATCTTTAAAAGCTCGCTTCTCGGGGCGGTTACGACCTTATCGGCTTTGCCGAATTTTAAAAGCAAGGCTTTCGCAAGCGGCTTCGTATCTTTTCGCGGGATACAGAGGTGAAGCAGATATTCGATATATTCCTCGCCCGTCAGCTTTTTCGCGCCGAGCGAGAAGATTTTATCGCGCAGTCTCGCGAAATGCCCCTCGGGAACGCGTTCGTTTTCCACTTATTTCGTGGCGAGAGCGAGCGTATCGGTGGCGATGACGAGCTCTTCGTTGGTCGGGATGACGAAGCATTTGACTTTGGAATCGGGCGCGCTTATCTCGAACGGATCTTTCTTCTCGTTGGCTTCTCTGTCGAGCTTGACGCCGAGATATTCCATGTTTTCGAGAACTCTCGCACGCACGCGTTTATCGTTTTCGCCGATTCCGGCGGTGAAGACGATGCAGTCGACGCCGTTCATCGCGGCGGCGTAAGCGCCGATGTATTTTTTGATGCCGTAAACGAGGATGTCGACGGCGAGGCGGGCTCTGTCGTTGCCCTCGTCCATGGCTTTCATGACCTCGCGAAGGTCGGAGGAGATGCCGGAAACGCCTTTAAGTCCGCATTCCTTGTTCATCCAGTCGCCCATTTCGCTGACGCTGATGCCCTCGCGCTCCATAACGAAGGGAACGACGGCGGGGTCGATGCTGCCGCATCTCGAGCCCATGATTATACCCTCGAGCGGGGTGAGGCCCATTGAGGTATCGACGCATCTGCCGCCGTTGACGGCGGAAATCGAGGAACCGTTGCCGAGGTGGCAGGTAACTATCTTCGCGTCGCGGTTGCCGAGAATTTCGAGCGCTTTCGCGGAAACGTAGCGGTGGGAAGTGCCGTGAGCGCCGTAGCGGCGGATAGCGTATTTTTCGGCGACTTCGTATTTTATCGGGTAGGTATAGGCGTAGTCGGGCATCGTCTGGTGGAAAGCGGTATCCATAACGAGCACCTGAGGAACGCCGGGCATTATCTTCATGCAGCCGTCGATGCCCATAAGGTGAGCTTTGGTATGGAGCGGGGCGAACTCGACGCATTTGCGAAGGTCGGAAAGGACCTTTCCGTCGGGACCGTCGATAAGGCAGGAATCTATGAGCCACGGGCCGCCGGAGACTACGCGGTGGCCGACGGCGGAGATGGCGGACATATCTTCGATGCAGCCGATCTCTTTATCGGTAAGGGATTCGACGAGAGCGGCGACCGCCTCGGCGTGGGTGGGCATCGGGATATCCTTAAGGACCTTTTCTTTTCCGACGACGGTATGGGTGAGCTTACCGTCGATACCGATACGCTCGCAAAGACCTTTGGCGATCATCTCCTGCTTGTCCATATCGAAAAGCTGATATTTAAGCGAAGAGCTGCCTGCGTTTACTACGAGAACGAACATTGTTTTTTCTCCTTGTTGACAATTTTGATTTTATATATTATACTACCGATATATGTAAATTGCAAGTGAAATACGGAGGATTTTTCGGCAAATGGAAGCGCCCTTCGTCTCGGTTATATGCGAATACAACCCCTTCCACAAAGGGCATCTTTATCAGCTTGAAGCTTTAAAGAAGAATTTCGGAAAAGTCGTCTGTATTTTAAGCGGAAACGTCGTTCAGCGCGGGAGCGTCGCGATCGCGGACAAATATATCCGCGCCGAAGCGGCGGTAAACGCCGGGGCGGACCTTGTCGTCGAGTTGCCTATCCCCTATTGCTGCGCATCGGCAAAGGATTTCGCCGAGGCGGGCGTTTATATCTGCGAAGCGCTCGGGAGCGAATATTTAGCCTTCGGAGCGGAGGACGCGGAGGATCTGAAAACGCTTTACGGCTTTATCGGAAGCGAGAAATTTTCCGCTGAATTAAAGGATTTCCGCGAAAATCACAAGGATATTTCCTATCCCGCAAGCGTCGGGGAGATAATAAAAAGCGAGCTTGGCAAAGCGTTCGCCGAGAAGATAAAAAAGCCGAACAACGTGCTTTCGCTCGAATATTTAAAGGCTTTAAAAACCGCGAAGCCGATAATTTTAAAGAGAAACCCGTCCTTTAAATCGTCGTCGGAGATACGCGCTTTGGAAAAAGAAGAAATATTTGCTTCTTTGCCGAAGGAGAGCGCGGAGATCTTTAAAAAATACGACAGCTTCCCGCGGGAAGAAAGCGCGCTCGATAATTTTTATATCGGGTCGCTTATCGCAGGAAATTTCGAAAAAGACTACTATTCGGTTACGGCGGATTTAAAAAACAAGATTTTAAAAGCCGCGCAGAGCGAAAAAACGGTAAAAGGCATCGTAAGCAGCTGCACCGACAAGATTTACACCTCGGCACGCGTAAGGCGGGCGATAAACTCGCTCGTTTTCGGGATAACGCACGATATGGTCATGGCAAAGCCGAGCTATATAAACGTTCTCGCCATCGGCGAGGGCGGAAAAGAGATACTTAAAAACGCGAAAAAGAGCGGAAATTTAAAGATCGTAACGAAAATTTCCGACGCGAAGCGCGACGAAAAGGTTTTTGAAAAATATTCTTTTTCGGCAAGGATCGAAAAAATAATCTCACTTGCGGACGGCGCAAAAATTCCGCGCATGGCCGACGCACAATAAATTCCGGAGCCGCTTTATGACACGATTACTCTTTATTATCAACCCCACGGCGGGGAAAAAAGACAGGACCGAGGAGCTTACCGCGGAGATAGATGCCCTCTCGCTCGGCGAAAGAGGCAGGGATTACGACATTCTCGTTACCGAAGCCCCGAAGGACGCCACGAAAAAGACGCTTGATTACATCGCCGCGCACGAAGAGGATTTTATCAAGATATACGCCTGCGGAGGCGACGGAACACTTTGCGAGGTCGCGGAGGGCGTTTACCGCTCGGGCAGCAAAAACGTTGCCGTCGGCGTTCTTCCGCTCGGCTCGGGCAACGATTTCGTTAAAGCCTTCAACAAGCCGACAGACGTTTTCCGCTCTATAAAAAACCAGGCGAACGGCAGATATAAGAGTATCGACGTGCTCTCGATTACCGACAAAAACGGCGAGGACAGGATAAGTTTGAACATCGTTTCGGCGGGGTTCGACGCGGCGGTCTGCAAGGGCATGGACAAGTTTAAAAAATGGCCTTTGGTCAGCGGCAGTCTCGCATATAAGCTCTCGCTCGTCCAATGCGTTTTCACGAAGCGCAAAAACCATTTCGACTTGAAGCTCGACGGAAACAAGGTCGGCGACAAAAAAGACCCATATCTTTTCGCCATCGCGGCGAACGGAAGATATTACGGCGGCGGCTTCAAGGCGTCCCCCTATTCGGTGCTCGAGGACGGGCTGCTCGACTTCGTAAGGATAGATTCGGTATCTTTATTTAAATTTTTCTCGCTCGTCGGGAAATTCCGCGCCGGAAAACACATCGACGAAATGAAAGATTTAGTGCTTTACGAAAAAGGCACGATACTTGAGATAATTTCGGAAAATGAGGTCGACATCAACGTCGACGGCGAGATTATCCCGATGAAAGACCCCGTTATCTCGCTCGTTCCGAAAGCGATAAACATTATAATCCCGAGATAATAATGTATATTGACAAGCGCGAAAAAATGTGTTAAAATGACTTTACAAATAATTTGGAAGGACCAAGATAGTATGAAAAAAATTTTTGCGTTAGTTCTCGTTCTTGCATTGCTTCCGCTTTCTCTCATTACGGCGAATGCCGCCGGAAATGATTGCAGCATCAAAGTTTCCGCTCCCGCAAACGTAGTGGAAGGCCAGAAATTCGAAGTCGTTATGACTATCGACGACATGGTATCCGGCAAAAACGCATCTCTCGTATGCTTCTGCCTCAACTTCGATCCGGATCTCGTTACTCCCGATTATACCCAGAGCATCACCGGCGACGCTACCCGTATAATAGAAGCTCCGGGCGAATGGGAACATATGATAAAGCTCGAATCCGGCTATTATGACTGCGCGTTCAACCCCGATGACGGCGGACTTTACATAGACGGCCAAGGCCAGATACAGATCACCGAAAGCTGCCTCAGCAACGGCGATACCCTTACCGTTTCGCTTCCCTTCGTAGCCAAAGAAGGCGCTGCCGGTGAAACCGCCGCGTTCACTCTTTCGAACATTGAAATTTACGACGCATACGACGATTCGCTCTCTACCGTTCTTTCCGCCAGTGCAAACAGCGTAAACGTCGCTGTCAACGAAAACGTTCTCCCCGTTAAAACGCTCGGCGCGAAGATCAACACCCAGTATCCTTCGCTTCGTCTCGGCGCGACCTACGACCGCTCCAAGCTTGCGAACCGCGATCTTGACGTTTCCGACATCACCGACGTCGGTATAGTCTTCTGCCCCGCACGTTTCGTTACCGATGAGCTTACCAAAGAGACCTCCGGCGCAGTCGCGATGTCCGCTATCGGCATTGAGGAATACGACGCTGACAAGACTTTCGCCGATTACGAAAGCTTCACCTTCTACGTAACCATCGTCGCCGTTCCCGTTAAAGGCTACGACACCATGATCGCGTTCCGCGGCTTCTTCTCCACCGAAGAGGGCGACTTCTACGCAGTCGACACTCTCGAAAGAAGCTATCAGTACGTTCTCGACGTCGTATTCGGTACTTCCGTAGCAGGCGACGACAACGTATCGCACGAAAAAGGCGACAACGTTATCATCACCCCGACCAACTGGTGGGACGACTAAGCAATAAAATTTAATTGTATTTTTCTTCCTTTTCGAGAAAAGGAAGCGAAAAGCTTTTAAAGCTCGCGCTGACGCGCCCTTCCTTTTTGAAAAAAGGAAGCGAAAAACTTTGAAGCTCGCGCTGACGCGCCCTTCCTTTTTGAAAAAAGGAAGCGAAAAACTTTTAAAGCTCGCGCTGACGCGCTCGGAAAACAATAATAATAAAAGGAACGGTTTTTC
>JAZUJV010000237.1:0-6724 GCA_045642945.1 Eubacteriales bacterium
GTGCGTACACCCCCACCGAGCTCAAAGCGGTAAAAGCCGCTGCTCAGTCGTTCAGAACGAACCCCGCATTCGACACCGAAAAAGCCATCCTCGATCTCGGCACCGGCGAAGCCCTCGTCAGCTTCCTTGACGAAAAAGGACGTCCGTCCGTCGTGGAACGCGCCACGATACTTCCTCCTCAGTCGATGATGGGAATGATCGATGATGCAAGACGCAAAGCCGAGATACACGCAGACGAACTTTTCGGCAAATACGAAGTCGCAGTTGACAACGAATCGGCATACGAAATACTGACCGCCGAAGCCGAAAAAGAAGCCGAAGCCGCCGCAAAGGCAAAGGAAGAAGCCGAAAAAGCCAAAGAAGAAGCGGCAAAAGCCAAAGAGAAAGAAAAGGAAGAAAAAGCAAAAGCCAAGGAAAAGGCGAAGAAAAAGTCAAAAACGTCGAGCGCTCTTTCCAAGGTGACCAATTCCGCAATGACATCGATAGGCCGCGAAGTCGGAAAATCCGTGAGCAGAGGTATACTCGGCACACTCAAAAAGTGGTTCTGATAAAAAATCCCGTTTACATTGGCGACAACCCGATAAGGATGTTTTTCGGAATGTGGATTTTGTACGGCAAAATCCGATGCTCGTTAGAGTTGCGGACAATATAATACTGTGGAAAATTTAGGAGTAAATATGAAAAAAGAGAAGAAAATATCCCTTCTTAAGGAGTGCGCCGACTCGAAAAAAATAGCTCGTGTTTATTCAAATTACGATTCCAACTATTATTATTTCTATCCCAATGAAGTGTCCGATAAGTATTTACTGGCTCAGGAAGAAAACGATTTTCAACTGGATGGATTTCATATTCGTAAAATTTCACAAATTACAAAAGTTGAAATCAAGGATGATTTATGCTCGGAAATAAATGTCTGGAACGGTGTTGTTAATCAAATCCACAATCCGAATATTGATATTTCCTCATGGCATTCGATATTCACCGCATTGCAGAATATGAACAGATTTATTATCATTGAAGATGAAATAAACGAGCAATTTGCAATAGGGAGGATCGTGAAGGTCTGCAAGCATCATTTAGTGTTTGACCATTTTGATGCCGACGGGATCTGGCAGGAATCGTTGAAAATTCCATATTCATCCATCACTCATGTTTCATGGAATACACGCTATGCTGACAATTGGGAAGGATTTTTAGCCGGCAGGACACAGTAAAAAAATCAGCGTGTGATGCCGTTTGCTGAATGACAAAAAATAATCCCGCCCAAGAGAATGATTTCTCTTGGGCGGGATTTTCCTTTTTCAAAAACTTCCTTACGGGACGCTGCCGTTTCGGTACGTCCTTTTTTGATCTGTTTTCGCTTGCGAAAACTTACCATAACGATCGCGAAGCGATTTTATCTCGTTTGCCGAAGGCAAACTTATCTCTCATATCGCGGCTCTGCCGCTTATCTCTTTTATTTCTCCTCGATCGCTATATGCGCGCAAAGAGCTAATAGCTTCGCCGCCTCGGTGATCTCCGCGAGGGAAGGGTAGGTCGGCGCGATTCGAAGCATACTGTCGTCGGGGTCGCTGCCGTATGGGAACATCGCGCCTGCGGGCGTGATGGTCAACCCCGCCTCCTTGCAAAGCTGCTCGGTGCGTTTCGCCGTGCCGCTTGGCAGTATGAGCGTGATAAAATATCCGCCGTTCGGCTTCGTCCAGCTGACGTTTTTAAGCCCCGAAAACTCGCTTTCGAAAGCGTCGTAGACCGCTTGGAACTTCGGCGCGATGATGCTCTTGTGGATATCCATCTGCGCGAGCACGTCGTCAAGCGACTTAAAAACTCTCGAATGGCGAAGCTGGTTCATCTTGTCGTGTCCGATGGTCTGGATCTTAAGCGCCGAAAGAATGCGCTTGATGTTTCTCGGGCTCGCCGCCATACAGGAAATGCCGGAGCCCGGGTAGGTTATCTTCGACGTCGACGCGAACTCGTAAAACATATTCTCGTTGCCGTATTTTTCGGCTTCGTGGAATATCTCCACAAGCTCGTCGGGCGTGTCTGTAAGGTCGTGAATAACGTAAGCGTTGTCCCAGAAAACTCTGAAATCCTTTGCCTTCGGGCGCAAAGCCGCGAAGCGCCTTACGGTTTCCGCCGAATAGGTACATCCCATCGGGTTGGCGTATTTCGGAACGCACCATATACCCTTTATCGTCTCGTCGGAAGCGACGAGCGACTCGATCATATCCATATCCGGCCCGTTTTCATAAAGCGGAACGCTTATCATGTTTATATCGAAATATTCGAGAATGGCGAAATGCCTGTCATAGCCCGGAACGGGGCATATAAACGAAATCTTTTCGTATTTCGACCAGGGCTTGCAGCCGTCCTCGACGGGGTGAAGCATCGACCTCGCCACCGTGTCGTACATAAGGTTAAGGCTCGAGTTGCCGCCGACGATGATGTGGTCGGAATCGACCCCGAGAATATCGCCGAAAAGCCGCTTCATCTCGTTTATGCCGTCGAGCGCGCCGTAGTTTCGGCAGTCTCCGCCCGTCTCCGAGAAACATTCCTTGTTTCCCGTAACGGCGGTGAGGATCTTCTCGACGGTGCTAACCTGCTCCGCCGAGGGTTTTCCGCGCGACATATCGAGCTTCAAGCCCTGCTTTTTATATTCTTCGTATCTGTTTTTAAGTTCGTTGATCGACATAAAAAATGTCCTTTGCAGTCGAAAATATCAGAATTCCGCGTTGCCCGTCGTTCTCGGGAAAAGCTCTACGTCGCGGATGTTCGTGATGCCCGTGATATACATGATAAGTCTCTCGAACCCGAGCCCGTAGCCCGCGTGCTTTACGCCGCCGTATCTGCGAAGGTCGAGATACCACCAGTAATCTTCCTTTTTAAGCCCGAGCTGTGCGAGTCTTTCTTCAAGCACGTCGAGCCTTTCTTCTCTCTGCGAGCCGCCGATAAGCTCACCGACGCCCGGAACGAGCATATCCGCCGCCGCGACGGTCTTCCCGTCGTCGTTCAAGCGCATATAGAACGCTTTGATATCCTTCGGATAATCGGTAACGAAAAGCGGCTTGCCGTAAACCTCTTCGGTAAGATATCTTTCGTGCTCGGTCTGAAGGTCGCATCCCCATTCAACGGGATATTCGAACTTCTTTCCGCTCTTTTTAAGGATTTCAACAGCTTCGGTATATGAAACTCTCGCGAAATCGCTGTCGACGAGAGAAGTAAGTCTGTCCAAAAGTCCCTTGTCGATGAATTTGTTAAAGAAATCCATCTCGGCGGGGCAGCGTTCGAGAACGTATTTAATGACGTATTTCGTCATCTCCTCGGCGAGATCCATATAGTCCTCAAGGTCCGCGAAAGCTATCTCGGGCTCTATCATCCAGAATTCCGCCGCGTGTCTCGGAGTGTATGATTCCTCGGCGCGGAAGGTCGGGCCGAAGGTATAAACGTTGGAATAAGCCAGCGCGAAGCATTCCGCCTCAAGCTGTCCCGAAACGGTAAGGTTTGCGCTCTTGCCGAAAAAGTCCTTGGAATAGTCGACGTTGCCGTTTTCGTCTCTCGGAACGTCGTTCATGTCAAGCGTCGTTACGCGGAACATCTCTCCCGCGCCTTCGCAGTCCGAAGCCGTGATAAGCGGAGTGTGAACGTAAACGAAACCTTTGTCGGCGAAGAAGCGGTGAATACCCTGCGCGGCTACCGAGCGTACTCTGAATACCGCGTTGAAGGTGTTCGCTCTCGGGCGAAGGTGCGCCACGGTGCGTAAAAACTCGAAAGAGTGTTTTTTCGGCTGAATGGGATAATCCGGCGTCGAAAGTCCGGTTATCTCTATGCTCTCCGCCTTTATCTCGAAAGGCTGCTTCGCCTCGGGCGTAAGCACGAGCTCGCCGTCGACGATGACCGACGCGGCGATATTAAGCTTCGCGATCTCTTTGTAATTATCTATTTTGTCGCTTTCAAAAACTATCTGGATGTTTTTGAAATAAGTCCCGTCGTTAAGCTCGATGAATCCGAAAGCATTGGAAGAGCGGATGGTTCTGACCCAGCCGCCGAGCTTTACCTTCCTGCCGCCGAAAGATTCGGGGGAAGCGAAAACGTCGCAGACTCGGGTCAGCGTTGATTTGATTGCCATAGTACGATGACCTCCGTAATATATTATATTAAAAATACGTTCAACTATTATATCACCGCGTGCGCGCCTTTGCAAGCGTTTTATCGTTTTTTTATCCCCTTAAAACGTAAGTTTTGCAATATTTTTGCTTTTTCCTTCGTTTTTTCGCTCTCACGCGCCCCGTTTTTCCGCCTTTGCGGTGTTCTTTTGAATAATTTTCTCCCCGTTTTTCATTTTTCTTTGCCGATTTTAATATATTGCAAAAAGGAAATTTTTGTGGTAAAATATAAAAAATATGTGCGGATGGAGTTTTTCGATGGACGCTTACGATGTACTTGCTTATAAAAAAGATTTTTTAAAAGGCGTAAAAGGCTTTATTCTCGATTTCGACGGCACTCTCGTCGATTCCATGCCGTTCTGGCATACCCGCACCCGTCCCGACCCCGCCGTTTACCCCAATTTTCATGATTTTATGAGCTTCCATTACGGCGAAGACATAGCCCCGAAGCCCTACGCCGTCGAGTTTCTGCGCTTTTTAAAAGAAAACGGTATCAAAGTGTGCATCTGCTCCGACACTCCGCGTAAAGTCTCCGAGCCGTTTTTCAAAAAACACCCCGAATTTGACGAACTCGCGCTTTTTTATCTCGGAAGCGACGAAGTCGGAAGCTCGAAATACGATTCCCCCAAGCTCTATACCGAGGCCGCTTCCCGAATGGGCTTATCCGTCGACGAATGCTGCGTAATGGAGGATTACCTCTCCTCCTCGACGATGGCGAAATCCGGCGGTTTTAAAGTCATCGCCGTCTACGACGATGTCTCCCGCGACGATATGTTCGCGCTCAAACACCTCTGCGAAGGCTACGTCTATAATTTCCAAAAACTATATATGGGGTTCTGACAATGCTCAAAGAATACGATTTTCCGCTTTCCGAGTTCGACGAAGATAGATCCGCCGTCCTCTCTCCCGCCCACGAAAAAATCCCCGTAACGATACCGAAAAATCTCGTTTTCGCCTTTCTCGGCGATTACGTCTCCGAATACGCCGAAAAAAGCGGCTTTTCCGCCTGCGCGACCTTCGAGACGATAACGAAAAAAATAAAGATCTATTCTTCTCCCGACGGCTCCGTCGGCCTTTGCGAAGCTCCGCTCGGCGCCCCCGCGTCCGCCCAGCTTCTCGATTGGCTTATCGCCTACGGCGCTGAAAATATAATAGCCGTCGGCTCCTGCGGCGTCCTCGCCGATATCCCCGAAAACGCCCTTCTCGTCCCCGAAAAAGCGCTTCGCGACGAGGGCACGTCCTATCACTATAAAAAGCCCTCCCGCTTCGTCTCCACCGACTCTTTTATGCGCGGAAAACTAAAATCTTACCTTGCGGAAAACAATTTTCCCTTCGAGGAATGTATAACTTGGACTACCGACGGGATCTTCCGCGAGACCGAAAAGAAGGTCGTCGCCCGCCGCGCCGAGGGCTGTAAATGCGTCGAAATGGAATGCGCCGCCCTTTGCGCCTGCGCCGAATTCCGTAACGCCCGCTTCGCCCAGCTCCTCTTCACCGCCGACTCCCTCGCCGATACCGAAAACTACGACGAGCGTAACTGGGGCGTCGCCTCCTTCTCCAAAGCCCTTTCGATTTGCCTTTCCGCAATTTCGAAATAAATTCCCGCAATAGGAATTTATTTCATATCGAATTTATGCGAAAGCAGAAATAT
Organism: Eubacteriales bacterium; assembly: GCA_045642945.1. Taxonomy (GTDB): domain Bacteria; phylum Bacillota; class Clostridia; order Oscillospirales; family CAG-382; genus Coliplasma. Next base: position 5,812 of record JAZUJV010000237.1, read on the forward strand.
ATCGAAATTTGCTTTATGCAAATTATATCGAGTTTGCCTTTGGCAAACATATCGAGAAAAATACATATCGAATACAAAAAACAGGCTGATTTTGCAGCCTGTTTTAATTTATTGGCGGTATCCGAAACCGTCCTTAAGAACAAGTCTCTTTCTCCCCGCAAAACATTGCGAGTATCTCCGCTCTTTCTCTCAAAGAGTCGACCTCCGCGTATTCTCCGAGCGTGTGGCATCCTTCGCCCGCCGTCCCGAGCGCGCATAGGGTAGGGACACCCGCCCTTTGCGTGTAGGCGGAGTCCGACCCGCCGCCGCTTTCTATCGGCGCGAAGGTATGATATCCGTATTTTTCACAAACGCCGTTCAGCTCGCCGAGAAGCTTTTTCGTGTCATCGTTATAAACCATCGGCGGCCGCTTCGAAATAACGTGATACTTAGCCGAAACTCCGTCCGTAAAGCTCTTTTCCACGATTTCCGCTATCTTCTTTTCCGCGATTTCCATATCCTTTTCGCTCTTTACGCGGATATCGACGGTAAACTCGCATTTTTCGGGCACGATGTTCGGAACGTTCCCGCTCTCAATGGTCGAACAGTTGTAAGTCGTCCCGTTTTCGACGCTTTGCTCTTCTATCGCTATGATCTTGTGCGCCGCCTCTCTAAGCGCGCTTCTGCCCTTAAAATAGTCTATTCCCGAGTGCGCCGCTTTTCCGCTTATGCTTACGCGGCATCTCATAATTCCTTTTCTCGAAACGACGGCTTCGTTCTTCCGCCCGACCTCGCAGTTCAAAACGCAGTCGAAGCCTTTAACGTTCTCTTCAAAGAATTTTATCTCTTTCTCCCCGCCGAGACGGTTCGAAATCTCCTCGTCCGTGGTCAAAAGCAGCCTCGTGTGAACGCTTACGCCCGCTTCTTTCATCGC
>JAZUJV010000238.1:0-4856 GCA_045642945.1 Eubacteriales bacterium
TTGACGGTGGTGAGGTATTGGGTTATGACGGATTCCATACTTCTGCCGCGTTCTTTTACGTCGCGCAAGAGTCGGCGCAAAATACGCACGTCGGCGTCGGTATCGACGTAAATTTTTATATCAAAGAGGTCGGAAATTCTATCATCCGCGAAGACGAGGATGCCCTCGACGATTATGACTTTTTTCGGCTCGACGCGCACTTTTTCGTCGCTTCGGTTATGTATTGAGAAATCGTAGACAGGGGTGTCGACGGGGATGCCCGTTTTCAAGCAGACGAGGTCGTGGAGCATAAGGTCGCTGTCGAAAGCAGCGGGCTCGTCGTAGTTGACCAAGCAGCGCTCCTCGAACGTCATATCGTCGCGGCGGCGGTAGTAGTTATCGTGGCGGATTATAGCGACTTCGCTGCCGAAATGCTCGGCAAGACGGGCGGCGAGGGTGGATTTTCCGCTTCCGCTTCCGCCCGCGATGCCGATAAGCATAACGTCTTTCATATATTTTCACCTCTTATTACTTCGAAAACGGTGGGCAGATCTTCGGGCGCGGTTTCGCCGAAATCGAGCGCGGAAAGATATTTTTCGGCGGCGGGGGCGCAATCTATGACCGTGGAGGAGCGTAATACGGCGAGGGTTTCGCCTTTTTCGACGTAATCGCCAGTCTTTTTTAAGACCGTGATGCCCGCAGAATAGTCGATGGCGTCTTCCTTCGACGCTCTGCCGGCGCCTAACATCATGGCGGAGATGCCGATAGAGGCGGTGTCGGTATGGGTGAGATAACCCGATTTTTCGGATTTGAGCTCATACGAATACTTTGCTTCGGCGTAGGAAGAATTTTTATCGAAGACAGAGATATCGCCGCTTTGGGCTTTTATCCACTCGAGGAATTTATCATAAGCTTTGCCGGAGGAGAGAGATTCTTTTACCAAAGCTTCGCTTTCGGAAACGGTTATACCCTTCCCCATCGCGACGAGCTCGGAGGCGAGGCGGACACAGACGTTTTTGAATTCTTCGTCGTATTCTTCACCGCGTAACAGTTTGACGGCTTCAAGGACTTCACATTCGTTGCCTATCTCTTTACCGAGCGGTTTATCCATATTGGTAATAACGGCGGTAACGTTGCGACCGTTGGCTTTGCCAATCTTTACCATTTTAGTCGCGAGCTCGCGGGCGTTTTCCGGAGTTTTCATAAACGAGCCCGAGCCGCATTTTACGTCAAGGACTATCGACTTCGCGCCGCCGGCAAGCTTTTTGGACATTATGCTTGATACGATGAGCGGGATACAGCCGACTGTCGCGGTAACATCGCGCAGAGCGTAGAGCTTTTTGTCGGCGGGGTCGAGACCTTCGCCCGCGCCGGTTATCACGACGCCGACTTTATCGGCGATATTTATGAATTCGTCGCCGGAGAGAGTAACGCGGAAATCTTTTATGGATTCGAGCTTGTCGATCGTGCCGCCGGTATGGCCGAGACCTCTGCCGGACATTTTGGCGACCTTTAAGCCGAGCGACGCGACTATCGGGGTAACGACCAATGACGTTTTGTCGCCGACGCCGCCTGTTGAATGTTTATCGACGGATTTGTCGCCGAAAACAGACAAATCGAGCATTTTGCCCGAATGTGCCATTTCGCGCGTCAGGATAACGGTCTCTTCGTCGTTCATACCGCGGAGATATATTGCCATCATAAGCGCGGACGCCTGATAATCGGGGATATCGCCGCCGACGTAGCCTTTTATGAAATATTTAATTTCCTCTTCGGAAAGGGCACAGCCGTCGCGCTTTTTGGCGATTATATCGTACATTCTCATAATGATTTCTCCGATCTATTGAAGATTTTTGCCCGAAAAGCCGAAAGGAAGTATCTCGCGCAGTTTATGGACGGTACAGCCTTTTTCGCTGACGAAAAATATTTCGAATTCATCGAAATCGCAGAATTCCGCCATTACCTGTCGGCAGACGCCGCAGGGGGGAAACTCGCCTTCGAGTTTTCCGTCTTTGCCGCCGCAGACGGCGATACACTTAAATTCCCTCTCGCCTTCGCTTATCGCCTTGAAGAACGCGACGCGCTCGGCGCAGACGGACGGGGAGTAGGCGGCGTTTTCGATATTGCAGCCGGTATAGACTTTTCCGCTTTTTGCAAGCAGAGCGGCGCCGACCTTATAGCCGGAATAAGGGGCGTAGGCGGAGAGCATGGCTTTTTTCGCGAGCTCGCAGAGAACTTTTTCGTTCATATTTATTCCCCGCTTTCGAGCGCTTTGGCGATTTTTACGATACGCGATGTGCCGAGACGGGACGCGCCGAGAGAGATGAATTTTTCGGCGTCCTCGAGAGAAGCGATGCCGCCGGCGGCTTTTATCTTCAAGCCCTCGGGGACGTTATCGGCGAAGAGCTTTACGTCGTCGAAGGTCGCGCCGGATTTCGAAAAACCCGTCGAGGTCTTGATATAATCGGCGCCCGCAGAAGCGACGATCTGACACATCAGCGCTTTTTCGTTGTCTGTAAGAAGGCAGGTTTCGATTATGACTTTTAATATTTTGCCCTCGCAGGCGGAGCGGACGGCTTTTATCTCGTCTTCGACGTCTTTGAAGCGTTTATCGCGGAGATAGCCGATATTTATTACCATATCTATTTCGGAAGCGCCGTTTTCGACGGCTTCTTTAGTCTCGAAGACCTTGACGGACGACGTTACGCTGCCGTTCGGGAAGCCGATGACCGTGCAGACGGGGAGCTTGCCGCCGAGGTATTCGGCAGCGTCTTTTACGTAGCAGGGCGGGATGCAGACCGAGGCGACGCCGTATTTTACGCCGTCGTCGCAAAGGGCGAATATCTCGCTTTTCGTAGCCGTCTGGGCGAGGAGCGTATGGTCGCATTTTGATAATATTTCTTTTAGTTCCACAGTTATTCTCCTTTATTTTTTGTTTTGTGCGGTCTGCGCGATTTTCAATCGGCTTGTTCTTTTATCTTCTTTTTCCAGCATTTATGGCACATACTTATATAGGATTCGTTGCCGCCGAGCATTATCTGTTCACCTTCGGTTACGATTTTTCCGTCGACCACGCGGGCGTTGACGATAGCTTTCGCGCCGCAGGAGCAGATCGTTTTTATCTCGGTTATCGAATCGGCGACCTCGAAGAGCCTTATGCTGCCGGGAAACATTTTCGTTCTGAAATCGGTGCGAAGCCCGAAGCAGAGGACGGGGATATCTTTAAAATCGACTATTTCGCGCAGTTCGTCGATTTGTTTTTCGGTAAAGAACTGGCATTCGTCGGCGATTATGACGTCGGCTTTGCCGTAATTCTCGAGTTCTTTTAAAATATCCATATCGGGAGTAACGACAAAGGCTTTCGCGGACAGGCCCACGCGGGAGCGGACGGTATCTTTTCCGTCGCGGGTATCGGCGGCGGGCTTTATCAGCCACGTTTTCATTCCACGCTCCTCGTAGTTGAATTTGGTGATGAGCGCGTTGGCGGTCTTCGAGCTGCCCATCGCGCCGTATTTGAAATAGAGCTTTGCCATATTATCACCCCGAAAGAAAGTTTTCTTATATATATTTTAACACAATAAAAATGGTCTTGCAACAAAAATATTTTTATTCTTTTTTCGGATTGACTTTAATAACTTAATATTATATAATATTTAAGAATAAACGAACGGAGTATTCGGATTTGACGTTAGTTTTTTGTATTGATAAATTCGGCGGGCTTCTTTTTAACCACCGCAGGCCTGCGAGAGACGCGAAGCAGATCGAAAATCTGTTGAAGATCCGCGGGAAAAGACGGATCATCGCCGAGCCCTATTCGGAAGACCTGCTCGGCGGCGCGGAAAACGTAATATACACAGACGACGTTTTCGGGGTTTTGGAAAAGGACGACATATTCTTTTCGGAGAGCCCGAAGATAAACGAATACTTTTATTTATTCGACGAAATAATCGTTTATAGGTGGAATTTTCCTTATCCTTTCGACGTAACCTTTGACATCGACTTGCCAAAACGCGGGTACCGAAGGTTTTCGTCGGTGAGGTTCAAAGGCGATTTTCACCCGAAGATAACGAGGGACATTTTCAGGAAGCACGAGGAAACAAAAGATGACTGTCAACTTTAAGAAAATTTTATCACTGTTTTTGGTGATCGCGACGTTATTTGCGCTCTCTGTCGGCGTAGTTACGCCGCTCGCCGAAGACCAGGTCTATAAGCTGGGCGACGTAAACGGCAACGGCGTTATCGAGGCGGAGGACTATCTTTTCGCGAAGAGAGCCGTTATCGGCACGTTTACGCTTGACGACGTTCAGACGCTTTGCGCCGACGTAAGCCAGAACGGCAAGATCGACACGCGCGACTACGCGCTTATCAAAAGGCACGTTTTAAAGACTTACACCATTACCGGCACGATAATTATTAAAGACGAGCCCAAGGGAAGCGACCCGATGGGTCCTTGCCCCTACCCCGTCGATCCGAGCAAGGTAGCGCCCTTTAAATATCCCGACACGAACTATTCCAAGCCGAAGGCGCAGTACGGATACATAGTTATCAACAACAACATGCCCTATTTCTACGGCGATGATTTCACGACGCGTCCTTACCACATTTACAACGCCCGCGACAAATTGGGCAGATGCACTTACGCCGTCGCTAACCTTTGCAAAGAGCTTATGCCCACGAGCGGCAGAGGCAGCATCAGCTCCGTCGAGCCGACGGGTTGGGAAAACAACGCCACCTACGGCATCGTCAACGGCGGACTTCTTTATAACCGTTCGCATCTTATCGCACATTCGCTTACCGGTCAGAACGCAAACTGGGAAAACCTCATCAGCGGCACGACCTATATGAACCAGATCGTTATGACGACCTTCGAGACGCAG
>JAZUJV010000239.1:0-3946 GCA_045642945.1 Eubacteriales bacterium
CCTCCGTAACCTTGTCGCTCGCCGCCGAAAGCACGGCAGTGATCGTAAAACTCAGTAAAAACGCCGCCGCTATCCAGCCGCCGCTGCTCTTTTTCTTCTTTTTCTTTCTACTTCGGGGAACGCTGTCTTTCATTTTTGAAATTTCCTTTTTATTTTTTGATTTTTCGGTTCTGAACTAATTGATTATCGTTTGTGGTTATTCGTTTTTGTACCTTGCCATACCGCCAAACTATGCGGCATTTTAGAAAAGAAAGATGGCGGCACGGAGCGTAAACTTTATGGTTTGCGGTCAAGTAGGATTTCCCCGCGCGCTACTCCTTGTCGCCAATAGAGCGGTTCCCCTTTAAAGCCCGCGGCGGTGCATTGCTGCATCCGCGACTTGATTGCCTTTTTAATACCATACTGCAATCCGTTCCGTGCCTTAGTACCTTAAGTACGTTATGTCTCAGCCTAGGAGATTTCCTCCATGTCCCTTCTTGTCTGCCTAATCCTTTTTTGCAGCCATGATTTCAACGGGAATAAACCTTCTTTTCCGTTAGCTGGACGAAAAAGCGGTACGACCCGTATCCGCCGATGGCCACGCAAGGCAGGCTACATCTATCCACAGCATCTTTTTGTTTGTACCGCGCGATAGGTTTAATCTTAGATCCGTAAATAAAACGTAATTTCGACGTTTACCCACGGAAAAAAGCCTCTAAAGGTAAGTGGGTCATCACCGTATGCCGTTACGGCACGCCCGCAAACCTATTCTCCCAGCACCCGCCCTCAACTGGGCGTAGACAGCGAGCACAAGGAGCTTCATCGATTTGCCCTTACGCGTATTTTTAGGCACGCTCTCAGCAGTGAAGGAACAACTAGGATACTGCGCCATCGTGTTGATTATACCATAACTTTTATAAAAATACAATATATAATTTTATTTCTTTCTTATAAGAATATAATCGCAAAGCGCTTCTATCTTCTTTTTCGCGTCTCCGTCGTCAAAAAACTTAAGCTCGGTCTTCGCTTCGCGTATAAGAAATTCCGCGTATCTTTTCGCCTCTTTTTCGCCGAGAAGGGAAGCGAAGGTGCTTTTTTCTTCCTTTTCGTCCTTCCCGACGCTCTTGCCGAGCTCCTCCGGAGTCGAATGTATGTCAAGCAAATCGTCGGTTATCTGGAACGCCCTGCCGATGTCGTGGCCGAACCTGTCCGCCGCCTTTTTTCTCTCCGCGCTCGCCTTCGCGGCGATACACCCGAAAAGGCACCCCGCGGCGAAAAGGTCGCCGGTCTTACGGTCGACCAACCTTTCAAGCTCCTGCCGCTCGGTCTCTTTTCCTTCGCCGTCGATATCAAGCTTCTGCCCGTCGCACATCCCGTTCGCGCCCGCCCTTGATGATAGCGTATTTATCGCCTCGAGATTTTGCGATGAACTGCATTTTTTATTTTTTCCTATAACGCCGAAGCAGTCTATCGCCAGAGCGTCGCCCGCGAGTATCGCCGTTGCCTCGCCGAAAGCTATATGTGATGTCGGCTTCCCGCGGCGCAAAACGTCGTTATCCATCGCGGGCAGATCGTCGTGTATAAGCGAAAACGCGTGCATCATTTCGAGCGCGCAGGCGTAATCCAGCGCGTCCTCTTTTTTGCCTCCGCAAAGCTCCGAAAACTCAAGCGTCAAAAAGGCGCGAAGCCTTTTTCCGCCGCCGAGCGCCGAATATCTCATTGCGCCGCAAAGGTTTCCGAGCTTTCTCTCGTCGAGGATCTCCGATAAGCGCTCTTCCGTTATATATGCGTCTTCGTGTAAAGCACGCGTCAAAAGCTCGTTATTCATCTAAAACACCCTCGGTCAAAGCACCGCCGCGGTTTTGCAAAACTCTTACCTTGTCCTCCGCCGCGTCAAGCTTTTCGGTGCAGAATTTAACGAGCGCCGTGCCCTCGTCGAAAAGCTTTATAAGGTCTTCGAGCGGCACGTTCCCGCCCTCAAGCGCCTTTACTATCTGTTCAAGTCTCGCGAGCGCCTGCTCGAAAGTCATTTCTTTTTCAGCCATTTTGTTTTCCTTTCTTTTTCACCGCGTTTTTCAAAGCGCGTAATTCCGAGGAGGTGAGTTCTCTGTATTCGCCCGTCTTCAAATCGCCTATGTTCAAAGGCCCGAGCGTGATTCTTTTAAGCTTTTTTATAAGAATCCCGTTCGCTTCACATATCCGTCTTATCTCCCGGTTTTTACCTTCCGAGAGGATAAAGCGTAATTCGCTCTGCGTGTCGTTGCGGCTTATAAGCTCCACCCCGACGGGCGCGATCTTCTCGCCGTCGATCTCCTTCGTGGCGCGAAGTCTGTCCAATTCGCCGTTTTCGATTTTCCCCTTCGTGATAACAGCGTATGTCTTTTTTATCTCGCCCGAGGGATGCGCCACCGCGTTCGCGAGCTCGCCGTCGTTGGTCAGAAGCAAAAGCCCTTCGCTGTTCAAGTCAAGCCGCCCGACGGGGTAGACCCTCGTCCCGACGTCGATTTCCGAGCTTATGCTTTTTCTGCCCTTCTCGTCGCTCATCGTGGTAACTACGCCCTTCGGCTTGTTATACATTATGTAAACTTTTCTGTCGCTCGCGGGAGTAACGCTTTTGCCCTTGTATTCAACCGCGTCGCTGCTCGCCATAACTCTCATCCCGAGGTATGCCTTTTCGCCGTTGACGGTAAAATTCCCCTCGGCTATCTCTTTTTCCGCCGCTCTGCGCGACATAAGCCCGCAATCCGCGACGTATTTCTGTAATTTTATACTCTCTTCCATCGTCTTTTCCTCCGATGTGTTTTTTATTTTCCGAAAAGCTTTTCGAAAAAGCTCTTTTTCAAAACTCTATCGTCTTCGTCCGCTTCAAGATAAATTATGTCAACCGTTCTGCCTTCGCATATAACCTTCGCGATGCCGCAGATATCAAACTCTTTTATCGGCGCCTTTAAAATTATATCGTCAAAAACGACCTCGAAATTTTCCCCCTTCGGGATGAATATATAAACGTCGTTTGCGTTCGAAAGTTCGATAAATTCTTTCTCTCCGCCTTCGACTTTTACGGTCTTTTTTAATTCTCCCGCGCCGAAAACCTTTATCCTTTCGTACCCCGAAAACGCCTTTTGCTTCAAGCTTTCGTGCGTCCCTTTCGGAAAACTGTCCCCGAGCGACGCGCAGACGATAAGCGTCCCGTCCTTCTCGAACGCGCTCACGAGACATTTCCCGTCGGCTTTCGTATAACCCGTCTTAACGCCCACACAGCTCCCGTCCGAAAACAAAAGTCTGTTGTGGTTTATAAGCGTCCTGCCGTTTTCGATCCCGCGGTATCTGACTTTTTTTATTTTCGTCGAAACGATTTCTTTGAAAATCGGGTATTTGTAAGCCTCAAGCGTTATTTTCGCCAGCTCCAAAGCCGTCGTGTAATGCTCTTTGCTTGAAAGCCCGTGCGGGTTCGCGAAGCGCGTGTCTTTTAATCCAAGTTCCGAAGCCCTCGCGTTCATCATCTTCACGAAGTTTTCTTCGCTCCCGCCGACGGATATCGCTATCGCTTCCGCCGCGTCGTTCCCGCTTTCTAGCATAAGGCAGTATAAAAGCTCGCGAAGCGTCAATCTTTCGCCGACTTCTAAATAAACCGAGCTGCCCTCGATGCCGCATGCCTCTTTCGGTATCTCGGTCTCTTTCTCTAAATTTCCGTTTTCGATCGCGACGAGACAGGTCATTATCTTCGTCGTGCTCGCCATCCCGCGCCGGACGTTTTCTCCGTGCGCGAAGATCAGCTGCCCGTCTTCGCTTAAAAGCGCGTAGTTCGCCGAGCTCACGCCGAAAACCTCTTCCGCTTCGGGCGTTTCGGATTTAAAAATATTTTCTTCACCGATGCCTTTGAATATCGGCGCCAGCGCCAGCGCGAAAGCTGCAAAAATAACCGAAAATATAACTATTTTCTTCCGCATATATCCCACTCCGAAAC
>JAZUJV010000240.1:0-1689 GCA_045642945.1 Eubacteriales bacterium
TATGAGCATCATCGCACCGGAATCGTTCATCATAAGATTAAGTCTCTCGGGCGGATAGGACGGGTCGAGCGGCATATAGGCACCGCCGGCTTTTAATATTCCGAGCGGGGCGATGAGCATATATTCACATCTCGGGATAAGAACGCCGACGACCTTTTCCCTGCCGACGCCGTGAAGCTTTAAATTCTCGGCGATGACGTCTGTCAGCTCGTCCGTTTCGCGATAGGTATATTTTTTGTCCTCGTAAACAAGGCAGATCTCGTCGGGAGTGAGGCGCGCCTGTCTCCTGAAAAGGTCGACGACGGTTTTATCGTCTTCGTAAGGACATTCGGTGGCGTTTATCTCGTCGAGGCGGGCTTTTGCCGAAGGCGCGCAGACGCTCACATCGGCAAGCGTTTCGGAAATAAGCATTGTTTTTACGGCGTGTTCAAAGGACTCCGCGAAACTTTTTACAAAACCACCCGAATAGGTTTCGCGGCGATGATTGCAGCGAAATACGTACTTTTCTCCGCATTTTTTGACCATAACGTCGAAATCGCAGGAGTTCGCTTTAAGCGGGAGAAATTCCATCGAAAGCTCGCCGCCGCCGATTTTTACGTTTTTGAAAAGGTCGGATTGGAAGACAAGCGTTACGTCGCCGGAAAGGTTATATTTCGCCGCGAGCTCGGAATATCCGACGGAAGCGTGAGTACGCGCACCGAAATAATCGTCGTAGGCGGTTTTCACGAAATCCGAGACTTTCGCCGACGGATCGACGCTCGTCACCATAGGCAGAGTGCGAACGAACATACCGAAAGAATCTTTGAATTTTTTATCTCTTCTGCCGTTATGGACGGTGCGGAAGAAGGTCTCGTCGGTACCGTTGAAGGCGGCGAGAGTATAGCCGAACGCGGCGAGAAAAACGGCGTTTTCGGAAACTTTATTCTTCGAAGCGAAAGTGAGGACGTCTTTTTCCGCGAATTCTTTGACGTCATATTCAAGAGTGCCGACGGAAGGCGGAACGTCGGTAACGACGTCGGGAACGGGGTTGCCCTCGACGTCGAGCGAAGAAAGTTTTTCTTCGAAATATAAAGAATCTTTTTTATATTCTTCGCTGGAAGCGAGCTTTTCGTCGTCGGCGGCAAGGTCGAAAATCGTAAGCTCTTCAGCGGGCAGCTCTTCACCGTTGTAGGCGGCGGCTAACTGTGAAGCGAAAACCGAGAAGGACGTTCCGTCGAAAATAAGATGATGAACGTCGATAAGGATATCGAGCCCTCTTTTCGTGCGGAAAACGATTATTTTGTAAACCGGCCCGTTTTCAAGGTCGAACGGAACGGAAAAGTTTTTTATCTCTTCTTCGAGATTGTCGGTATCTTTGACGGAAACGACGGGCTCGCGCGCGGAATATATCATTGAAGGCACTCCGCCGGGCGCACGGAAACAGACGTTTAAGGCGGGGTGGTTTTTTATTACTTTCTTTATAGCGTCGACAAGGCGCGCTTCGTCCACACCCGCCGGAACGGTATAATGAACGGAAATATTATAGTTAAGCGCCTCGGGGTCGGAAACACATTCGAGATAAATACCCTTCTGGGATTCGGCAAGCGGGCATATTTCGGGGATATTTTCAAAATATTTTTCCATTTATTTTCTCCGTTTCTTCTCGGAATAAACACAATACAGTTATCTGATTTTAGGATATCACATTCC
>JAZUJV010000241.1:0-3396 GCA_045642945.1 Eubacteriales bacterium
ACCTCGAAATCCTCTATCGAGGAGTTCCACATTTTCACGTTGTCGGATATCGTGTCGTCGAACATCGTTATTTCCTGGTCGACGACGGCGACGGAGCCCGTGAAGGTGGCGTGGTCTATTTCGGAAATCGGCTTGCCGTCGTAGAGAATTTCGCCCGACCACGGGGAATAAAGCCCCGAAATGAGCCTTGCCAATGTGGATTTGCCGCAGCCGGAAGCGCCGACGAAGGCGACTTTTTTGCCCGGCTCGAGCGTTAAATTAAAATCCTTTAAAAGCGGCTCGGCGAGCTTCGAATAGCCGAAGGTAACGTTTTTCATCTCGAGCTTGCCCGAGAGCTTTTGCTGGACGTTTTCCTTATCCTCGGTTTTGAATACCTCGTCCTCGGGGTATTCCATAACGTCCTCGAGGCGCTCCATCTGCGCGGTCATCTCCTGAACCGTCTGTCCCGCGCCGATAAGCGAGCTTGCGGGGGCGGTGAAGGACGAAAGAAGCCCTTGGAAAGCCATTACCATACCGACGGTGAACTTGCCTTCGATAACGAGATATACGCCGAGCGCGAGCACGGCGATACCCGAAAGCGAGGAAACGAGCGTCGGAACAAGTCCCAAATATTGATTAAGCTTCGTATAAGCGATGCTTTGGGCGTTGACGCTGGCCTGTAAGCCCGCCCATCTTTCGAAATATCCGTCCTCCGCGCCGCAAGCTTTAAGCGTTTCGACCATTTCGATACCCGAAACGGTGCTCGACGAAAGCTTGCCCGCGTCGCGCATCTGTACGCGGGTGATGTTGACGCGCTTGTTCGAGATATATTTCGACATAAAGATATTTATTATGACCGACGCGATGCCGACGGCGGTAAGAAGAAGGCTGTAGCGTATCATGACGACGAGATAGAATATCATCATCCCGAAGTTCAGAACGAGCGGCGAGAGGGTGTTTACGAGAATATTCGCGACGCCCGCGTTCATCGACTGTCTGTCGGCGATATCGCCCGAAAGTCTTTGGGAGAAGAACTGCATCGGCAGGTGGAGCACCTTCCAGAGATAGCTCGTGTTGCCGACCGCCGCCATTTTGCCTTGGATTTTATACATATATATCTGCTGTATCCACGCGACGGCGATCTGTAAAAGCACGAAGCAGGAGAAGAATATAAAGAACCCGCGGGTGAACTTTTCGCCCGCGCCGACGAGCAGTTTATCGAGGAAAATACGCGAAAAACCGGGGCTTATGACCGAAAGCAGCGAGGAGATCACCGAGACGAGCGCGACGAAAGCGACGGCGGCGCCCGTGCCTTTTAATCTCTGTTTCGCGAAACCCCAGATAGATTTCTTTTTGCCCTCGGGGACGAAACCGGGCCCTGGCTCGATGACTATGGCGACGCCGGTATACATTTTGTCGAATTCGTCCATCGGGACTTTTATAAAGCCCTTCGCGGGGTCGTTTATGTAAGCGTAGTTGCCCTTAAAGCCGTCGAGCACGACGAAATGGTTAAAGCCCCAATGGATTATGCAGGGGTAGGCGCCGTCGTTTTTAACGGTATCGACGTCGGCGGAATAGGCGTGCGCCTCCATGCCGTAGCTGCGGGCGGCGTAAAGTATATTTTTGGCGTTCGAGCCGTCGCGCGAGACGGCGCAATCCTGCCTCGTCCGCTCGAGCGGGAGCCATTTTTCGAAATATGCCATTATCATCGCGAGCGACGCCGCGCCGCATTCCGTAACTTCAAGCTGCATCACGACGGGGACTTTGGCAACGCCCTTTTCGACAAGCTGTTTTATCTTTTGCTCTTTCATTTTTAACACCGTCAGTTAAGAATAAACGATATCGGCTTGACCGACTCGACGGTAACTTCGCCCGAGTATATTCCGCTCGCGAGGTCGGCTTCGACTTTTAGCGGAAGGACTATCTGCCCCTCGGCGAGATTTCCGGCATAAAGGATATTTATATCGAAAGCGGAGGTTATTATCTGTTTCGAATATCCGACGTCGCTTATCGCATATTCTTTGCCCGCTATCGTGATTTTTCCGCTTTTTACTACGCTTTCCGCGTCGTCGGCGGGCACGAGCGCGACCACGCCGCTTTCATCGGCTATCACGGCGACGCCGAGATCTATCTCGAGCTTTCCGAGAAATCCCCAGACTATCACCCCGACGAGCAGCACGATCACCGCGATAAGCGCGAACCATACCCCCGGGCGGGTAACGACAAGATATTTGTCAAGCTCCTCCGGCGACGATACTCTGTCGAGCGCCTGTTTTCTGAAAATGGATTTTTTCTCTTCGGACATAATGATCACCTCGGTAAAAAGCATTCAGCAAAACGCGCTTGCGCGCGAATGAAAAAAGATATAAATTTGCCTGCGGCAAATGATATAAGAGATAAGTTTGCTTCGCAAACGAGATAATTGCAAATTGAAAAACAATTTGCAAGTTAAGGTACATTTGCTGACGCAAATGATTTTTTATTATATAGCTTTAAAAGTTTTTCGCTTCCTTTTTTCAAAAAGGAAGATATACGATAAAAATTTATTCCTTAACGTTCGGCGAAGCCGGACTTATCTCTTGACGCGGAGCGTCAATTATCTCTCATATCGCGCCGAAGGCGCTTATCTCTTTTGATATCGCGCCGAAGGCGCTTATCACTTTTGTTTATATTACGAAAAAGCACTACCGAAATAGTGCTTTTTGGTGTTTCAGTCTATAACGATACCGTTGGTTTTGAGGGTCTCGATATATTCGCGGACGTAAGTTTTTATCTCCTCGGCGTCGCCCTCATAGTTTTTCATAACGGTCTCGACGACCTTTTCTTCGGTCGTGTCTTCTTTAAGCGCGTCGAGAATAAAAGCCGCCGTTTCGTTAAGGCGAAGCAGGGCGTGGAACTCGTCGGCGTTATCGCCCACGGGAACCGCCATTATTTCGCCGTCCATCTCGACTTTTTCGAATTCGTATTTGAGTTTCATATAAAAACCTCGCTTTTTCGGCGGAAAACCGCATACTTCGCGGCCTCCTTAAAATGCGGCAAAAGGGCAGGCAAAAACCTGTCCTTTTGCGATTTTGTTTTTAGGTGATTGTTAAATCAATACCATTCGGGGTCGAGACCATCGATTCTGGTGAGAACACTGCCGTAGTTTTCTACCAAAGCGGTAAGACGCTGTCTGTCTCTTTCGGCGCGGGAGCCCGAAACCGGTAAATTTGTGAGAAAACGGGAAATCTCATCGTGAAGAGATGCCGGGAATGTGTAAGCGTAGTGATCCTCATCCATACCTATTTTGTATGTTTTGAAATCGCCGAACCAGTTGTCACACGAAAGACCTCCGGTTACATTTTCGGCATTCTCATCGGTCATTTTTTGCGCGTTTTTAAGCATAATTAAATCTCCTTGTTCTTTTCTTGTTTTTTG
>JAZUJV010000242.1:0-6831 GCA_045642945.1 Eubacteriales bacterium
AATCAAATATAGTGTTATCGGCACTTCCCGAAGCGAAAAACTCGAAGCGCGTATCGAAAATTTCCCCGCGGGCGTTTTCTATGACGAAGCGTGTATCAAAAACTTTATGCGCCTTCGCGCCCCGGGCAACAACGCCTTTTCCTCTTCGCGTAAAGAGCCCGATATCCCCGTCGTTCTCTCCGGCATAAAAAACGGATGTACCGACGGCAACGATATAGTTTTTCATATCTCCAATAAAGACGCGAAAAGCGTTGCGGAGGACCGAAACAACGTCCCCCGCCCGATGCACGCCGACTATCCCGCGTCGCAAAGATACAAAGATATCGACCTTCGCGGCGGCGGAAAATTCTCGGGACGTCTCACCGCGCCCTTCTGCTTTTTCGGCGCCCTCTGCGAACTTCTTTTAAATAAATACGGCATCACCGTCGGCGCCCACGCGCTCTCTATACACGGCGAAACCGACACGCCTTTCGATAGCGTAAACCTTTCTTCCGAAACTCTCGAAAGCTTAAAAGCAAAGCCCTTTCCCGTTCTCTCGTCTCCCGATAAAATGCTTGCCGTCATTGATTCGGCAAAGCAAAAAGGTGATTCCGTCGGCGGAATGATCGAATGTGCCGTGCTGAACCTTCCCGTCGGTGTCGGCGAGCCGCTTTTCGACAGCCTCGAATCAAAAATTTCCTCTCTCGTTTTCTCCGTTCCCGCGGTAAAAGGCATCGAGTTCGGCTCGGGCTTTTCTTCAAGCACATTGTTCGGAAGCGAGCATAACGACGCCTATATAGTAGAAAACGGAAAAATAAAAACCAAAACCAACAACCACGGCGGCATCCTTGGCGGTCTCTCGACGGGTATGCCCCTCATCTTCAAAGCTGCCGTCAAGCCCACCCCCTCTATCTCTCTGCCCCAAACCACCGTGAATATAAAAGAAATGCGCGAGACCGAGCTGACGATTTCCGGCAGAAACGACCCCTGCATAGTCTTCCGCGCCGTCCCCTGCGTCGAATCCGCCTGCGCGATAGCGATAACCGACCTTATGCTCGAAGGAGGCTTTATAAAATGACGCTCGAAGAAGCAAGAGCCCGCATCGACTCGATAAACGAAAACCTCGTGAAACTTCTTTCCGAGCGCTTCGACGTCGTCAAAGAGATAGGCGAATATAAAAAGCAAAATAACCTTCCCGTCTATGACGAAGCCCGCGAAAACGCCGTGATCGAAAAGGTAACTTCTCTCGCCCCCGACGAATATAAAGCCCCGATAAGCCGCGTTTTCAAAAATATAATGTCCGAATCCCGCGCTCTCGAGACCGAAAAAACTCTTTTCGGCGTCGTCGGCAAAAGCGTGTCTTCGAGCTTTTCTCCGTTTATCCACCACCTTCTCGGAAACGCTTCCTACAAAACCATCTCCGTCCCCGAAACCGAGATAGAAAACTTTATAAAAAGCCGGAAATTCGGCGGTATAAATATCACGATGCCCTATAAAAAGCTCGTCTTTTCGCTCTGCGACGTCGTTTCCGATACCGCCAAAGCTTTAAAAAACGTCAACGTCGTCGTCAATAAAAATGGCGTGCTATACGGCGACAACACCGATTTTTACGGTATGCGCTTCGCGCTCGAAACCGCTGGCATCGAAATAAAAAACAAAAAAGTCCTTATCCTCGGCTCGGGCGGCGCTTCCGCCACGGCGCAGTATCTCTGTAAAAATCTCTCCGCCGCCTGCGTCTCCGTCGCCTCGCGTAAAGGCGCGCACAACTACGAAAACGTTTACGCCGATAGGGAAGACACCGAGGTAATCATAAACTGCACCCCCGTCGGAATGGGCGGCGATTTCCGCTCCTGCCCGATAGATTTGGAAAAATTCGGGCATCTCGAATCCGTCTTCGACTGCGTCTATCTCCCCGTCCGTACGTCGCTTATCTTAAAAGCCGGGGAGCTCGGATTAAAAGCGTGCGGAGGCCTCCCGATGCTCGTCGCGCAAGCCGTCAAAGCCTCCGAGCTTTTCGGTTTCAAAGCCCCCGACGCGCTTGAAATCCTTAAAGAAGTCAGAAAAAAGACCGAGATAATTTCAATAATCGGTATGTCCGGCAGCGGCAAATCCACCGTCGCCGCCGCGATAAACGAAGAAGCCCCCGATTCCGATAAAATTATCGAAAAATTGCTTAAAAAGTCCATTCCCGAGATATTCAATGAACGCGGAGAGCCCTATTTCCGCGCCGTCGAGACCGCCGCGATAAACGTCGCGCTCGACGAAGCGTTCGCCCTTGACGGCTATAAAGTCCTTTCCGTCGGCGGCGGCGCCGTCCTCGATGAGGAGAATATGTTAAACCTCCGCCATAAAGGTCCCGTTGTCTTTTTAGACCGCGACGTTTCCGCCCTCGATAAATCCGGCAGACCGCTCGCGAAAGACGATGCAGCGGTCAAAAAACTCTTTGAGACCCGTCTTCCGCTCTATAAAAAATATTCCGACTTTACGGTAAAAAACGATTCTTCCGTCGCTTCCGCCGCGAAGAAAATAAAAGAGGCATTCGATGAAATTACTTGTTATTAACGGCCCGAATATGAATCTGTTAGGCGTTCGCGAGCCCGAAATATACGGCAAAACGACCTATAAAGACCTCGTCGCGCTTATCTCCTCCCATTGTGAAAAAAACGGCGTCGAAGCCGAGTTTTTCCAATCCAACCACGAAGGCGCGATAGTCGATAAGATACAGGAATGTTTAACTTCCTACGACGGTCTAATAATCAACCCCGCAGGCTTCACCCATACCAGCGTCGCCATTCCCGACGCAATCAAAGCGACGGGCGTCAAAGCCGTCGAGGTCCATATCTCCGATACCGATTCCCGCGAGCCGTTTCGTAAAATTTCCTACGTTTCTCCCGCCTGCGTCGCCACTATAAAAGGGAAGGGCATCGCGGGCTACCTCGAAGCTGTCGATATCCTTATAAACTGCTGATAAAAAGGCTCCTGCGTCAAGCAGAAGCCTTTTTCCTTTTTGCCTATTGTTCGTAAGCCGCCTTCGGCGAATAATAGAATTCATATTGTTCTAATTTTTCGCAAAGTTCAATAAGCCTTTCCTCTACCTGCTCGTCCTTTACGTAGTCAAGCGTGAGCGCGTAGTCGAATCCCGTGCTGTTATAGAAAAACGACACTATCCTGTCGTCGCCGTAATTCGGCTCAACTTTCATAAACTTGGTAATCAGCGCGAGAAGCTCTTTACAGTCCTTTAAATATTCGTCGTCCGTGGACGCGTATCTGAAATCCAGACTGAAATAGCTGTCGAAAATGTTTTCCGGCGTGAAAAACGTCGTCTTCGCTTCGATAAGCTCATCGTTGAAATTTCCCGCTTTAATGTCGCCGTCGTGTTTTCCGTCCGCGAGTTCTTTCAAAAAATCAAGCAGATTTTCTTCGTTTACGACCGCGTGCTTTATCGCCGCAAGTGTCTTTTTAAAGCTTTCGGGAACGAAAAATTTCGCGCCTTTTCCGTCTTCCGTATAATAATATACGGTGTATCCGCCGCTTTCGGAATAGGTGTAATAATCGGTTATCTTTCTCGTGAAATAGTCTTTTTTCTCTTCGGCGGAAAGACTGCCGAACTCTTCTGCGAACGTGTCTAAAATTCCCAGCTTGTCTGTAAAGTTATCCGGGTTGTATCCGCCTCCGCTTATGGTAACGTTGAATCCGTTGCGCGGAATTTTCGGTAACTCCGAATAAATATCCTCCGCGCCCTCTTCCGAAAGGAGGCTTCCGATAAGCGTTTCCAGCTCGTCCTGCTCGAAATATATCTGCCTTGCGGTGTTCCACCCGTTGTCGAACTTTGCGACTACGGTAACGTATGTTCCGTACCCGCTCGGGTAATATCCCTTGCTTTTAAGCTCGTATTCGTTCATCTCCGTGAACGCCTTGGCGACGATTTCTCTCGCCGCCTCGTTGTCCGTGGCGACCTCTTCGAGCATATAGATACTGTAGTCGTTCCGATAATTGTTAGGGCTGATGATTTTAACTTCTTTTAAGTCCTCCGCTTCGTATTTCTGCGAAAGCGTCGCTCTGCATATAAGCTGTACCGCCATTCCCGTCAGTATCGCGACACCTAACGCGATGCAGAATATCGGCAAACTCTTTAAAGCTTTTTTGATTTTTTTCGTCGATATAAGCTCATAGAATAAGAATACGACAAGCCCGAAGCCCGCTAAAAACACCGCCGTTCTTATTCCGTCCGGCTGCCAGTAATAGCTTCTTTCGTAATCGTCGGAAAATCTCCCCTCGACTAACCTTAAGCTTCTCGCCTGCATCAACTCGTATATCCCGTAAAGCAAGAAGGGAAACGCCGCGAAAAATCCCGTAAGTCTCTGCACCGTCTTCGACGGAGTGCTTACCCCCGCGCTTTCGCTCTTGCGCCTTAAAAATCCGAAATAAGCGATAACGAAAAGCAATACAGTTATCGCGAGATTGAACAGCCATACCCATATATCCGCTCTTATGTCCGGTACCCCGTAAACGTAGAAAAACAGGTTCGTATAACAATACTTCGTCCCGAATCCGAAAAGCGATACCGAACTGTAATCTAAATCGAACGAGCGTAATCTTTCCTGCGCCATACCGTAAATTATTAAAGGAGTCAGCCTTACGATGACAGCCATCGCCGAGACCGAAAGGTTGGTAAACCTCGTCCCCGAAAGCGTTATTCCTATCATCGTGAACGCCCCGACGTATAAAACCCCGAGCATCATCAGAAGTATCGGTATATAAAACGCGTTCCCCGCCTCGAATTCAACTCCGAAGAGTAAAGCGAGTGTCCCGTTAAGCGTTCCCGATACGAATATCGCCGCGAATATCCAGGTATATGCCCCCGCGAGAATGCTTAAAAATATCGCCTTTCTCGGTATCGGGATAGAGTGGTAAAAGTCCGCCTCGTTCCTCTTGTTAAGGAACCCGAACGCGACGTAGAGTATAAAAGGCGTAAACCCGAGGATCATCCATATCAAAGGCATAAACGTAAAATTCGTCGCGTCTTCCCATCTGTTTATGATCGACCCGCTCGCGGTAACGAAAAACAAAGCGTTAAGTATCGCTACCGTTACCGTCGCCGCCACGCCCGCGATTTTCAAACGCTTGACGGTTTCTCGGTATATTCCCGCGTCAAATATTTTCATCGACCTTTTCCTCCTTTCGGTTGTCCTCACTGTAACCTATCGCTTCCATCTCGTGCGTGAAAATTTCTTCAAGCGACAGCGGCAAAATGTCGAGAATGCTCGGGCTTAATGCTTCGAGCTTTTCTTTCGCTTCCTCTTTGTCCCCGCGTATTATCATATTCGCGACGGAGCCCTTCTGCGCGTATTCCACGACGTCGAGAAAATCGAATTTTTCTCTTCCGAAGCTTTCGCTAAACGCCACCTGAACTTTGAAAAGGGAAGTCTTTATGTTTTCCGTATCCGATTCGAAAATAAGCTTACCGCCGTGTATCATTGCCAATTTGTCGCAGGTGTCCTCTAATTCGCGAAGCGAATGTGAAGCGAGCACCGCCGTCATCTCTCTGTCGGCGACCTCTTTATAAATTTCTTTTCTGACCTTCGCTCTCATTATAACGTCAAGCCCGTCGAACGTCTCGTCCAAAAGCAGATATTTCGGCTGTGCCGCGAGCGCTAAAATTATCGCCGCCTGCCGACGCATACCTTTCGAAAATGTGTTTACGTTCGCGTTTCCGTCAAGCTCGAACTCTTTTAAAAGCGTTTTGAATTTCTCATCGGAGAAATTTTTATAAACCGCGCTGTAAAGCTTTGCCATTTTATAAAGATTCGTCTGCGACATAAAATAAAGCTCGTCGCTTACGAAAACTATCTTGTTTTTCGCGTCCGCGTTCTCGAAAACCTCGCTTCCGTCGACGGTTATTCTGCCGCCGTCGGCTTCGTAAACTCCGGCTATAAGCCGCAAAAGCGTCGATTTTCCCGCTCCGTTGCTGCCGACTAATCCGAAAACGCATCCGCTCGGAATATCGCAGGAGAACTCTTTAAGCGCGTATTCTTCTCCGAACTTTTTACAAAGTCTTTCCACTTTTATCATATCTTTTCACCCCTCTTTATCTCTTCGATGATTTCTTCCTTGCTTATCCCGATGCCCGAAAGCCTGCCTACGGCGTCGAGTATTTTTTTCATCTCTTCGTCCTTCCGCTCGCGCAAAATTCTGTCCTTCGCGTCTGCCGAAAGAAACGAGCCCTTTCCCGGGGCGGAATAAATAAGCCCCTGCCTGTCAAGCTCGCCGTATGCCTTCTGTATCGTGTTCGGGTTGGTGTTCAAAAGCATCGAAAGCTCTCTCACCGACGGTATCTGCCCGTCCGCTTCGATCTCTCCGGTGATGACCTCGTTTTTAAATGCTTCTATTATCTGTAAATATACCGGTACTCTCGATAGCGGGTCTATCAGAAACATCGCCGCCACCTGCCTTTCGTTCTGTGAATAAGTGTATTAGTACGAATAGTACACCTACAAAATACCATACCGAATCGCTTTTGTCAACCCCTTTTTTGAAAAAAATAACGGCACGGTTGAAATGGCAGAGTCCCATAAGGAAGTAATTTAACAAGAAAACCCGCCGAAGAAGGAGATTCCTTCTCGGCGGGTCATTTTTTAGTTCAACAAACCGGGAATTGTCGTTATAAATCAATGTTAAATTCATACCTGTCATCGATAAGTATGTAATTCGCCTTATACAACTGTGCGAGTTTTAAGAATTCGGCATTCTCCGCCAATACACTCTCCAAAGTACACCATTCATCATCTAAACGGTTTTCAATTATATTTGCATATTTCTTTATGTCGGCAAAATGAGTGTTTATATATTTCT
>JAZUJV010000243.1:0-3249 GCA_045642945.1 Eubacteriales bacterium
AATAATCGCCGAAATGGCGAAGAAATTGCCCTACTATATGCTTCCTGCGTTTTTCGTTCGGATGGACGCTTTACCCCGGGTGGCAAACGGAAAAATCGACCGCAAAAAGCTTAAAGCGCCGGATATAAGCGCTTTACAAAAAATATATCTTGCTCCGTCGGACGAAACCGAAAAGAAGCTTTGCGACGCTTTTTCAAAGGTATTCGGGATCGAAAAAGTCGGAGTTCTCGACGATTTCGTATCGCTCGGAGGCAACTCGCTTTCGGCTTTCGAAATCGAGACCGAAGCGGATATAACGAATTTCTCGGTGCGCGACCTTTTCGACTGTGCCGGCATATCCGAAATAGCAGAAAGGCTACGCAAAAGAAACGAAAGCAAAAACCAAGAGACATCAAACGAGCAAAAAAGCTTCCCGCTTACCGCGGCGCAGGAATATTATCTTAAATGGCAGCTTGCGCTTCCGGATTCTGCAATATACAACCTTTCGGTAGTCATTACCTTCGACGCGAAGCTTTTCGACGCGGATAAAATCGCGTCGGCTTTGGAAAAAGCGATAAAAGCGCATCCCGCGCTTCTTACCTGCTTTTATAAAGACGGCGACCTATACAGACAAAAATACGACGCTTCGCTGTTTCGAATCGCTGCCCCGAAAAAAGTGTCGGACGAATATATCGAAAACCGTATCAAAGCGCAGCCGAAACCTTTTATAAAACCTCTTGAGCCTTTATACAAAGCCGAAATTTTGAAGACGGAAAAAACGGTATATATGTTTTTCGACGTTTCGCATCTCGTTTTCGACGGGATGTCTTTCGGGATACTTTTCTGTGATATGATGAAGGCATACAAAACGGAAGAAATACGCGAAAAAGACGACTATCTCGGGTATCTCGAATCCTCGGAAAAAGCGCAGTCAAGCGCACATTACCGTGAAAGTCTTGAATATTTCGAGAGTTTTTACGATATTAAGGACTACGCCGGATTCCCGAAAAGCGATTTTGACAAAGCCGATAAGACGGCGGGGCGTATTTCGGTATCGTTAGACGGCATCGCGGAAAAAGTCGAAGTTTTCAAGCGCAAACGGAATATCACCTCGAACGGATTCTTTATTTTTGTTTCGCTTCTGGCGATGTCTTTTTACAACAAAGACAAAAAGGTATTTTTGAACTGGCTTTATAACTCGCGAAACGAAAGAAGCCGCATCAACAGTATCGGACTTTATAACGAAGAATTTCCGATAAAGCTTGAATTCGCGGAAGACGCCGAGGTTTCGAAGCTTCTGGCTTCCGCCGGAAAGCAGATAACCTCCGCGATAGCCTGCAGCGATTGCGGTTTCGGGTATATTGATCCCACCGAATCGGTGAGTTTTATTTACCAAAAAGACGTTTTCAGCAACGCTTTTTACGACAAAGAAGGCATTGGATATATCGACCTTGCGGAAAAATCGGAAGCTGTAGACAACGATTTCAATATCGAGATAATCGACGACGAAAACGGTTTATCACTCGGAATAAGCTATGATTCGAGCGAGTATCTTGAAGAAAGTGCAAAGCGCTTCGCAGACGTTTTCATCGCCGCCGCGGAGTATTTGGCGTTTGCCGAACACTTCGAAACGCTTACCGTAAAAGACGTTTTTTCGGCAATTTGCCGCAAAACGGATATCCGCCCGAAAGATCAAAAACGTTAACCGCGAAGACTTTACTTTTTGAATTTTCGATACTATAATCAGTGAAAAGAAGCGCGTTTTCAAGAGGTATAAGATATGTCGAGCTACAAGGTAAGAAAAACAAAAGGAGACACGGAATGGTTCGTCGAAAGCCGTTTCGGGATGTTTATACATTTCGGGCTGTATTCCCTGCCCGCGAGGCACGAGTGGGTGAAGACCAACGAGAGGATTTCCGAGGAAAAATACGACAAATATTTTAAATATTTCGATCCCGATATGCTCGATATGAAAAAATGGGCGAAGCAGGCGAAGGAAGCGGGTATGAAATACGCCGTGCTTACCTCCAAGCACCATGAGGGATTCTGCCTTTTCGACAGCAATTATACGGATTACAAATCGACGAATACGCCGTATAAAAAGGATATCGTAAAAGAGTTCGTCGAGGCGTTCCGCGCCGAGGGGCTTAAAGTCGGGTTATACTATTCCCTTCTCGACTGGCATCATCCCGATTTCCCGATAGACGCGCTTCATCCGCGCCGTCTTGACGAAAACGCCGAAGAGCTCGACAAAGGGCGCGATATGAAGGTTTACGCCGAATATATGCGAAACCAGATCCGCGAGCTTTTGACGAATTACGGAAAGATAGATATTCTCTGGCTCGATTTTTCCTATTCTGCGCTTGAAGACGATAAGAACGTAAAAGACTGGATGCAGTTCGGCGGAGTCAAAGGCAAAAGCGAATGGGAATCCGAAAAGCTGATATCGCTCGCGCGAAAGCTTCAGCCGGGGATAATAATAGACAACCGCGCGGAGACAGACGAGGATATCTGGACACCCGAGCAATGCGAAGTAAAAGAATGGGTAAAACACCCGAAAACAAACGAACTTGTTACCTGGGAGCTTTGTCAGACGTTTTCCGGATCTTGGGGATATCACCGCGACGGGACGAGTTGGAAAAGCGGTAAAGAGCTTATCGACCTGCTTATAAACTCGGTTTCGTATGGAGGAAATCTGCTTTTGAACGTCGGCCCGACCGCGAGAGGTTATTTTGACAAACGCGCCGAAAAAGCTTTAAGCGAGATAGCGGAATGGATGAAATATAATTCACGCTCTATCTACGGCTGCACAATGGCGAAACCGAAATTTTCAGCCCCCGAAGGCACGCGTCTTACGCAGTCGCGGGACGAAAAAAGGCTTTATATCCACCTTTCCGAATATAAAAGCGGAAAGCTTCGGACGAATTTCGATATTTCGGATATACTTTACGCGCAGTTTCTCCACGACGGAAGCGAGATAATCTGTTCTCCGTCGGAAAACGGCGAGGTAATTTTCGATATTCCCGAGCTTAAACCCGACGTATGCACGCCGGTAATCGAAGTGTTTTTGAAATAAATCGGTGCAAAAACCGAATACGAGGCATAATAAATGCTTGAACATATATGGAACCCATGGCACGGATGCAGAAAATACAGCGAGGGCTGTGAGCACTGCTATATGTATTATCTCGACGCGCAGAGAGACAAGGACGGCGGAGAGATATACAGGGTAAAAAACAATTTTGACCTGCCGCTGAAACGCACACGCGA
>JAZUJV010000244.1:0-1659 GCA_045642945.1 Eubacteriales bacterium
GTGCGTTTGCCCGACGATCAGCAAAGTAAAACGTGATTATAACATTCCTCGTGAGTATTGCTATTGCTGCGGCGGACATTTCAGGTTTCACTATGAGATCATGCTTGATGTGAAGCTGGAACTTTGCAGCATAGTATCGTCCCCGCACGATGCCGACGGCCGGAAACCGTGTGTGTTCCAATACCGTATAGTTGAATAAAGAACAAAAATATGACATCAACTAATCCCGGTTTATCGAGCAAAATCAAGAGTACTGTTTAGTGGCTTTTACCCCCACAATGTACTGTTTAGTGGTACTTATACAAAACAAAAGATGAAGCTGTAAGTGCTCTTGAGAAAGTCAAAAATGCAATCATAACGGTATGGATTCTTTAGACTTATAACTTCCGCTTTATCGGAATGTACCTTTTGGTCGTGCATAGACACAAAAAAGCATCGCCCGCGCGATGCTTTTTATTTTTCCGTTTTATTCACAAAAAACGTTTTTACAGCGACCGCTTCCCTCTTATGATGACGATTATCGCGAACGCGATACCGCCGACAACCAAAGCAACGGCAGAAAACATAAGCACCGCGCCGCCGACAAGCACTTCACCATTCGGCTCCGGCATCGCGGGGCGGGACGAGGTAACCGTTCCGGCGGATATTTCGTTTTCCGGATCCGACTCGGCGCAGACCGACACCGACGCGAAAAACATCGCGAGTATCAGGCAAACGACCGCGAAAGCCGTTATTTTTTTCATATTTTTCTCCTTGCTTCGGCTTTCGCCGAGCTTTTTATTTCGCTGCGTCTTTATTTATATATCCTTTGTCCTTATCGCCGTCGATCTCGCGTATCCAGCAGTTACGCGGATTTCTTTCGTCCTGATACCATTCGGGAGAATAGTGGAACCAGCGCATAAGGAAGGTACGGAGCGTCGTTCCGTGGGTAAAGATAAAGAGGGTGTCGGTGCCGTGTTTTTCGTAGTCGCGATAGATCGTTCCCATAAACTGATGGACGCGGATGGCGACGTCGAAGGGGCTTTCGCCTAAGGGTAGGCGGGCGTAGAATTTACCGTGATTCTGGACCTGCCTTAAAAATTCGTCGTATTCTGCGGTATATTTTGCCCATTCGCTTTCGGGCAGCGAATCGAAAAGACCGAATTGCTGTTCGATAAGCGTTATATCCTCGCGGATATCGGTTATTCCCAATGATTTGTTGAATTCCTCGCTCGTCTGGCGGGTACGGAGATAGGGGCTTCGCCAGATACGTGCTTTCGAGAGGTCGACGCCGTGTTCTTTACAGTATTCGGCGAGCCAGACGCCTTGGTCGTAGGCTTGCTGTTTGCCCTTTTCGGTAAGCGAAACGAGGTGGTCGGGCAGGCGGTCGACGTTTTCGCCGACGTTGGCTTTCGATTCGCCGTGTCGTATCAAGAATATGTGCATATATTATAATTCCTTTCATTAAATCGCAAATGAGCGGACAAGTTTTTCGAGCTCTTTGTCGTCAAGGAAGGCTACGTTTTCGACAAGTCTGATCCCCATATCGGCGGCGCGGGCACGGATGCTTTCGGGGTTGGGCTTTTTATTATATTTCAGCGCGGTGGCGATGAGTATCTTTTTGGCGTATTTGCCGCCGAAGCTTGAGGCGACGGAGTTGAGCTTATAGAGCTCTTCGGT
>JAZUJV010000245.1:0-2999 GCA_045642945.1 Eubacteriales bacterium
TACCGAAAATACGTCTTACGTCGACGATACCGATACCGCGAAGCTCAATATAGTGCTTGATAAGCGCGGGCGCGCTGCCGACTAATGTGATAGCCGAAACCTTTTTGATTTCTACCGCGTCGTCGGCTATAAGTCTGTGTCCGCGTTTTACAAGTTCAATCGCGGTTTCGCTTTTGCCTATACCGCTGTCGCCGAGGATAAGTATTCCTTCGCCGTAAACCTCGACCAGAACGCCGTGCTGAGTGATTCTTTCTGCGAGCGAGAGCATAAGGCTGGAGGAAACCGCCGCCATAAGCGCGGAGGTCGTTTTATCCGAAGAGAAAAGAGGCGTTTTACTCTCTCTTGCGGTTTCGAGAAGCTCGTCGAAAATCTCAAGCGAGCTCGTTACTATAACCGCTTTTACGTCGTGGGCAAAAAACTCCTTAAGCGACTTTCTGCGGCCATCGGAATCAAGAGACGCGAGATAACTGTATTCCATATTACCGATAAGCTGTATTCTTTCGTTTTCGAAATCGGTAAAGAATCCCGCGAGAGGGAGCCCCGGCCTGCTGAGGTCGGAACGGTTTACTTTTATCTCTTGATAATTTTCGGGAAGATATACAGGATTCAACGAATGCTTTTCGGCCACTTCGGAGAGCTTAACGCTATACTGCTTGCTCTGCATCTTTTTCATCCTTTTCTTTTTCTTTAAGCTTTTTGTATTTATGTCTGAAGAAAGCGTAATTATCGACGTTGCATCCGCCGAGTATAAGAAGAACGAGTGTTATCGGTGCAATGATAGCTATTACCGCAACAGGTTTATAACTGCCGAACAGCTTGAACCAGATATTGAAATATCCGTTGCCGATTTTGGCGAGAATATTGACGAACTGTATTAAAACCCCGAGTATCCCTTTATCTTTCGTAAGAAAAGAAATTACCTGACTCGCGCCGCCCTGACCGACGCTGTTTAAAAAGCTTATCATGTGGATCTGATATCCCGTAACGATACATCCAACAAGCGCGAAGAAAAGCTCGAAGAAGGCTTTTCTTCCGTAAGGCACGGCGTTATTCTTGTATACCTCGGGAACCTTCTCGATTTTTCCGTCCGTTTTTACGAAATAAACCCAGTTGCCCGAATAAACGGCGGCGTCTATACCTTTCGTTTTCTGTTCGGCGTAATATTCGATAGCTTTATCGCTTTCGACGGCATAATCAAGATATTCGACCGAATACGAATATTTGTGTTCTTCGGAAATCTCGAAATTGTATTTTCCGTCGTTAATGCTTTTAAGAAGATATCCTTTGGCGCCCAAATCGTTGAGCCATTTATATTCTTTTATATGGGATTTAAACAGTTTGAAAAAAGATTTATCCATTACTGCACCTCCTAAAAGCCTATTATAACTTAACATTGTTTAAAAGTCAATCATACATATAATAATTTAATATCTTAATCCAACTATTATTTTAAATTTGGACTTGAAAAGATAACCCGTTTATGTTATAATACCAAAACGAGATATGAAATATGGCCATACTAACCGGGGAGTCAGCGGTGCCTTGTACCCGCAATCCGCTATAGCGGGGGCGATAGACTCACGGAGGGCGTCGTTTGTGTCGCCGAGTTGCAAAGAGCTTGTTGATAATCGGGTCTTTACGCAATTCGTACCTGCGAAATATGTCAGGTGGGGAACCAAGCAGCATTAAGCAGATATACGGATGTGCCGTAAAGGTGCCTGGTTTGAGAGTGACGTGCGATTTACGGATGGAAACGGTTTTCGAAGTGAGTTGTATGGTCATATTTCGTATCTCGATTTTGAAATAGGAGGTTTTCGCAAGTGTATATTTCACTTTACCGTAAATGGCGTCCTAAGACCTTTGATGAAATGTGCGGTCAGGAGCATATAACTACGATATTAAAAAAGCAATGCGCGTCCGGAAGGATATCTCACGCTTATCTTTTCTGCGGTACCCGCGGTACGGGTAAAACCTCCTCTGCCAAAATCCTTGCCAAAGCAATCAACTGTGAGCATCCCGTCGACGGCAACCCCTGCAATCAATGTCCTTCCTGCCTTTCTATCGACAACGGCAGCGCTACCGACGTTCTCGAAATAGACGCGGCAAGCAACAATAAAGTCGAAAACATACGCGATCTTCGCGAGGAAGTCGTTTATCCGCCTTCCGTTCTTAAAAAGCGCGTATATATCGTCGACGAGGTGCATATGCTTACCGACAGCGCCTTCAACGCTTTGTTGAAAACGCTTGAGGAACCGCCGGAATACGTCGTCTTTATTCTTGCGACGACCGAACTTAACGAGCTTCCTCCGACTATTATCTCGCGCTGTATAAGATTCGACTTTTCGAGAATAGACGCCGAAGCCGTAACAAAGCGAATAGAATACGTTGCCTCTCAGGAAAACATCAAGCTTGCCGAAGGCTCATCTAATCTTATAGCGACGCTTGCCGACGGAAGTATGCGCGACGCACTTTCGCTTCTCGAAGCCTGCTCCAACGGACGCACGGACCTTCTTACGAAAGAAGATATACGGGCGACTCTCGGTCTTGCGGGCGAAGAAACGGTCGCTTCCCTGCTTCATTCGATTTATTTAAAAAACGTTCCCGAAGCAATCGCGATAATCAACGAGATACACCGTTCCTCAAAAGATATTTCGGTATTCATCGACGACGTTTCGGTAGCGGTCCGCGATTTGATAATCGCCAAACAGTTACAGAAATTCGGCAAAGAATCCAACGTACCTAAAGCTTATAAAACCGTTTGCGAAGAGCTTACGACTGAACAGCTTTTCTATATCAGCTCCATCCTCGAAGATACCCAGACGAGAATATCCCGCTACGCGATGAACAAGCGTACCGTTCTCGAGCTTGCGGTTATAAGAATGTGCGATACCGCGGTATCCGAATCCTCCAAAGCGCTCGCCGCAAGGATTTCTGAGCTTGAAAAGAAGCTCGCGCTTCTTCAGGCAACGGGCTTTACTCCCGCTTCTGCCGACGTTCCC
>JAZUJV010000246.1:0-3606 GCA_045642945.1 Eubacteriales bacterium
GAAAAATCCGAAACAAATCGTAAAAACTATAAAATCAAGCGGGAAATTTATCGCTATCGTGTCTCCGTGATGAAATCCGCCCGCCTCTTCGACGACAGCCGAGCTTAGCGCGTTAAGGTCGAGTATGCCGCGTTCGAGCAAAACGCCTTTCGGAGTTCCCGTCGTTCCCGAAGTATAAGCTGCCGTGATGATATTATGCTCGTCTGCATCTTCCCAATCGAAAAGCGGATTTGTATTTAAAATATCTTCCCAGTCGTCTTTATCTATCGTAAGCGCGGACCCGCAGTCTTTTTTAATAAACTCCACGCGGTCCTTAGGCGCATCGTCTTCCAAAACGCAAAACGCCGCGCCGGCGCGCACAATCCCCATCATCGCCGCCGGTATATAAGCGCTTCGCGGAAGGAGGATAAGGACCGTCTTTTCTTTTCCTATTCCCCGGGCGTTTAAATAAGCGTATACTTTCGCCGAAAGTATGTCGAGCTCACGGTAGGTTATGGCGTTGCCGAGCTCGTCGGATATCGCGACGGATTCGGGTATATTTTTAAAATGATTTTTTATGGCATCGAAAAACATGGACATTGCTTTCTGAGGCTCCCGTGATTTTGAAACAACTGATTTTCAGAATACTTTTCCTTTACGTTCGAAAAAGGGAAGTATCTTCTTTTCGAATTCTTCTTTGCTTATCGGGCTGTCGCCGACTTCGAAAGAAAAATTAAGCTTTCCGAGAATTTCAAGTATCTCGGTCTTATATTTCTTCGCCGCGTCCGTAAAACAGAAAGAAGCGTTTTTCGGGACTTTACCGATGAGGTTTATTGCCGTATATATTCCGCAAGCGGTCTGGAAACAGGTGGCGTTGCACCCGTAAGACGAATACGCTTCCGCGTGGTCTGCGCGGTTTACAACATATTTCATATTGCCGTCTTTGCCGTAAAACACTATTCCAACGGCTTCTTCGCCTTTTAAATCGTGCAAAACGGGCGGAAAAGCGATATCCGTTTGTTCCTTGCCCGCGTTGGAAATTAAATATTTCTGCAGATTTTCCGGCCCTCTGTATAGGAATATACCGCCGCGGCAGTTCCCGCCGCAGCAAGTAAAACCGAAAAGTTCTTCGTGCGGAACGACACAATAATCCGCTTCCGTATTTTCTACGGCGAGCGGTATACCGTATTTTTCGCCGTTGCTTACGGGAATATATTGTCCGCCGCTTCCGAGAACGTAACTGCTTGCGTAAACGAGCTCATCGGCGTAAACTCCGGGGCACCATGTCCCGAAAATTTCGGGTGCGCCGCCATCGGAATACGCGAGATCGGTATCGATTTCACACGCTATGTAAGGCTCGTCCGGCGCGTAAAGCACGGGTATAAGCTCAACGATTCCCGGGTTCATTCCAAATCCGAAAAGATGGGGCGCTTTTTTCGGCGAACGAAGCATTTCGCGGTATTTTTCAAGATATTCTTTTCCGTCGGCATCGGTTTCGAATCCCGCGTCGATATATCCGAGTGAATATTCGCCGCATTTTTCGAGTATCGGAAAAACGTCGCTGTCCGTAAGGTTCACTATCACGTCGTACCTGTCGTGATATTTTTCTATTATTTCGCTTCCGCAAATTCCGTCTTTTATATCCGAAACGGTTATATCCCAGTCATCCCACTCGCCGAGCCTGTTAATTATCCCGATAAGCGCACCCATTATATTCCCGTTCCCGAGAAACAAAAATCTCATAATTATCCTCAATTGCCGCTGTTTTTCCGACTGATAGGCAGATAGGCTTCGCTCCTGCCTTCTTCACCGTTTGCTCGCGGTATGACGAGCATACTTCTGTTAAAGCTGATAGTCGTAAGATACTTTACGCTTTTTTCGTATTTGCTCATAATGCTCGATACGACGTAGGAACTGATGTCTTTGATGTCTATGTCGGCGGACGTAAGATTGTATATTTTGCCGCTGTCCCTCAGCGTAAGCTGTACACTGTCTTTGCAGACCGTTACGGAGTATTCGGCTACGATCTTTTTCCCCTCGTTTTCCGCGACGGTAGCTATGCCGAATTCTTCTATAAGGAGCATAACGCGCTTTACGGTTTTTCCTTCGACGCCGTTTTCGATAAGAAACTTTTCCGCCGCCACGCGCGTCGCGATTATTTCTTCCGTCGTCATAACGAAAGAGCGGTTAAGCGTCGGGAATTCGTTGTCGTCAAGCAGCCAAGGAATCTTCTTTTTTCCGTATCTTAAACGTATGTAAAGCAAAACCACGGCTATCGCGACCGGCGGAGCAATAACGAGACCGACCCATATTCCGTTTATGCCGAAAAAGTGTGAAAACAGGAGGGCAAACAAAGCGTCGAACAAAAGCGCATGTGCTATGGTGAAAGCCACCGAAAGAGCTATTTTCCTGACCAAAAGATATTGCGACGTCAAAAGATACGCCACCGCCGAAAACGGCATCACGAACGCGAGTATGCGCACTGCGGCAACACATTCGTCCAAAAGGTCGGCGTTCGTTATGTCAAACATTTTCGGGACGAGCGGCGCTGCGACAAGCAGTATCGCCATTACCGCCACGCCTTCCGCGATGCATACTTTAAGCGCGTGCCCGAGCAAATCTTTCTGGCACTTATAATTCTTCTCTCCGAGATACACCTCACCCAAAGGAGATACCGCTTCGCCTATGCCGTCGAAAACGAGTGAGAATTCAAAAACTCCCATAACTACCGTCAGTACGACGAGATACGACTCGCCGTATCCCGAAATAACGAGCTTGTTCAGAATTATTCCGAGTACGCTCCAACATATATAAGTTACCGCGTCCGTGAGTGCGAGACGGTTCATTTCGACGATATCTTTTATAGAAAAATGCCATTTGAAGTGCAGCGTGTTCGACTTTCTGAAAAAATGCAGACAGAGCGTCGCCGTCGCCAGAAACATTCCGATAGCAGTTCCCAAACTTGCGCCCGAGGTCCCGAGCTTCAGACACAAAAACACCGATTGAGCAATATTTCCGACGACCATTATAGCGTTGCTTGTAATGCTTAAAAGTCCGTCGCCGTCGCAGTAAATCATTTCTATCATAAGATAGTTTATCGGCACGAAAAGCACAACGAATTTTTCATATTGCCAGTACGCGTCAACCTCAGCTCTTATCTCGTCCGAAACGTTCATATATTCGAGATACGGCTCTTTAATAACGAACATCAGCGCGAACATCAATACACCGGATACAAGTGCGATAAAGACGCCTTGGCTGAAAAGCTTGCATGCTTTTTCGTTTTGGAATTCGCCTATCGCGCGGCAGTAGGAATACGCCGTGCCCATCCCGATAAGCCCCGCTATAAAGTTCGAAGCAGAGTATACCGGCATAACGATATTAATAGCGGAGATGCCCTTTTCGCCGACGATGTTGCCGACGATAAGCGTGTCCGAAAGCAGCATAAGATAAGTTACCGCCATCGTGAGCGTCGCCGCGAATAACAGCGAATTGAATTTCTTTTTCGCCAAAGATACTTTTTTCATTTCGTAAACCCTTTTCAGCGAGTATGATAATCGTTCTGTGCCGGATGTTTTTAACACAACTGTTTATATTATCATAAAAATATGTAAAAGTCAAAACATA
>JAZUJV010000247.1:0-4899 GCA_045642945.1 Eubacteriales bacterium
CGCTATATCCCGGAAACGCTTCGCGCGGGATATGGGAAAACGGCGAGCATTATCCATAGCCGCAAGATAGTGAAATGGCGAGAGTACGCGGAGCGTCAATTCACGTCGCGCAGCGACAATTCATCAAAAAACCATTTGCGACAGCATTTGTTCCTTTTTCTCCAATCTTCATTTTTCACTGCTTTGTCAACAAAAGGCGGCTGACCCGCCTTTTTTCGTTGACAAAGCAGTTATATTGGTATATAATACTAAGACTATTTTATACTCAAAGGAAGCACACGATGGTTAAATTTCGTTACAGTCAAATCGAAAACATAAGCGAGCCCGACTTCGCGGCTTTTAAAGAGCGCGCTGCCGAAGCGGACAGGCACATAAAGCAAGGCGACGGCAGGGGTAATGATTTCCTCGGCTGGCGCGATCTCGGCGTAAGAGCCGACGGCGAAGAGTTCAAAAAAATCAAAGCCGCGGCGGAGAAAATAAAGAAAAACAGCGACGTTTTGCTCGTTATCGGCATCGGCGGGTCTTATCTCGGCGCGAGAGCGGTCATCGAATATTTAAAGACGCCGTATCACAACCAGCTTAAAGACGGTTATCCCGAGGTATATTTTATCGGAAATTCTTTTTCGGGAAGCGAATTTAACGCGGTCATGGCGCTTTGTGAAAACAAAGAAGTAAGCGTCAACGTTATAAGCAAATCCGGCACGACCACCGAAAGCGCGGTGGCGTTCAGAATGATAAAAGGATATATGGAATCGCGCTACGGCAAAGCCGAAGCGGCGGGCAGGATCTACGCCACGACGGACAAGGCGCGCGGAGCGCTTCTTTCCCTCGCGAAGCAGGAAGGTTACGAATGCTTCGTTATCCCCGACGACGTCGGCGGAAGATTTTCCGTGCTGACCGCCGTAGGTCTGCTTCCCGCTCTCGTCGCGGGGGTGGACTGCGAACAGCTTTTAAGAGGCGCGGAAGCCGAAAGAGAAATTCTTTTGAATTCGGGGCTCGACAACGACGCGTATAAATACGCGATAGTCAGAAACATTATGCTCGAAAAGGGCAAAAAGACCGAGGTTTTAGTCAGCTACGACCCCGATTTCCGCTTTATGGGCGAATGGTTCAAACAGCTTTTCGGCGAGAGCGAGGGCAAAGAGCATAAGGGATTGTTCCCCGCGAGCGTCATATATTCGAGCGACCTTCATTCGCTCGGTCAGTTCGTCCAGGAGGGAACTCCGGTTCTTTTCGAGACTATCGTAAAAACGAAAAATCCCGATAAAAATTCGCCGAAAGTGCCGTTTGACGAAGCGAACGGCGACGGACTTAACTTTTTATCCGGCTCGACGATGGACGATATAAACGAAAAAGCCATGCTCGGCACGCTTCTCGCGCACCGCGACGGCGGCACGCAGAGCGGCATCATCGAGATAGAGAGCAAGGACGAATTTTCGCTCGGAGAACTGATTTATTTCTTCTTTATCGCCTGCGCCGCGTCGGGATATATCCTCGGCGTCAACCCCTTCGACCAGCCCGGCGTCGAGGCGTACAAGAAAAATATGTTCGCGCTTCTCGGCAAACCCGGGTACGAAGAGAGCAAAGATTTGCTTTTAGAAAAAATTAAGTCGATATAACACTTGATTTTTAAGTTAATTTCAAGTAAAATATTATAAAGTGAATATCGGAAGCATCCGGCGTAAGCTTCCGGTATCAAAAAATTCTCACCGCCGGAAGAACGGAGCAAACAAAATGCAACTTATTGTCGGAGTAAAAGGCACCGGTAAAACCAAAGCCATCATCGAAGAGGTCAACAAGGCCGCAGTCGAATCCAAAGGTGTCGTCATCTGTATCGAATACGGCAGAAAACTTGCCGCGGATATAAAATATCATACCCGCCTCGTCGACGCCAAGGAATACGGCGTTGACTGTGCGGGAAAGCTTTACGGTTTCGTATGCGGTATGCTCGCGAGCAACTACGATATAACCGATCTCTTTATCGACAGCGCGCTTAAAATATGCAAGGACGATATCCCCGCTTTCGAAAAATTCGTCTGCGATATCGAAAAGATCGCCGCTTCCGCAAACGTCAATATCGTTATGACCGCTTCCGTAGAGCCGTCGCTTCTCTCTTCGGCGGTTGACGGATTCATAAGAAAATAATTATGGAAGATAAAAAGCCAAAGCTTGTAAAAGTCGCCCTTTACGCGCTTTCCGCTTTTTCGGCGGTAACGTTTCTTTGGGTATGCTTTATCGCCACGGGAATATCCAACGGCAGCACCGAGATAAGCACTTTCGCCGACAGGCTCGTTATAAGTGATATCATCGTCGCGCTGTTTTCGGCGGTATTCGGCTTTTCGTTCCTCGTTTTCGATTCGAAAAAGTTATCTTCGAGCGCAAAAAGAGCTTTGCACATGCTTCTTTGCTATATCTCGTTCACGGGATGCGTCTGTTCGCTTTTCGCGAGCGTGAAGGACGCGAAGGTCTCGCTCTGGCTCGTGCTTATCTTTTTCGCAACTCTCGCGTTTTTCCTCATCTACGGCGCTTTTATGCTCGTAAAAGCGATTATAAGACGTAAAAATTCATAATTCCGAAGGAATAAAAATGAAAATTTCTGTCTCTGCGAGACGTGCCATAGCGGTTTTTATCGCCGCTTTGGTGCTCGCCGCGGTAAGAACGTATATCGTCGTCAATATGCTTGAGCTGACGGTGTACGAAGTAAACGAATATTATCTTCCCGACGGGCTTACCACCCGTCTTTTCGCCGTTACCGTAGTTGTCTGCTGCTTCGCGTTCGCGCTGCTTTCGCTTCTGACTATGCGCAAAAAGACGGCGGAAACAGCCGAAAGGTCGTCGCTCGTCGTGTTTTTTACCGTCATCGCGGCGCTCGTCGTGCTCGGCGCTGTGATAAACTCCTTTACCGCCGCGATAAGCGACACGGCGAAACTTTTCTCGAATATCGGCGTCGGGCAGACGCTTAAGCTTCTCGTCAAGGATTACGGACTTATCGTGCTTATATGCGGTCTGGCGTGCTCGGTATGTATGTTTATCATGGCGCGCCATTCCCGCAAAGACCCGCCCAACCGCAACGCGCTCGCGGGGCATAACATCGCGCTGATAATTTTCTCGGGCGTAAGATTGCTTTTCGCGTTCATCGTCCATCGGTCGACGCCGTCGGTCAGCTCGGGCGCTTATAATATCCTCGCGCTCGCCGCGACGCTTCTGTTTTTCGTCTGCGACGGAAAAGCGTTTATCAAAAAAGGCTCGGCGGCGCTTTACACCTGCTTCGGATATATCGCCGTCATACTGACGCTCGTTTATTCCGTGCCGGACCTCTGGATACACCTTTTCGGGCCGTTATCCTTCGACGTCGAGGCAAGCGGAGCGCTCGTTTCGATAATCTTCGCGCTGCTTATCGTTACCAAGCTTGCGGCGCTTCCCGACGAGCTTGACGAGCTGACGAAAGAATAAACGCGGATAAAAAATAATATAATAAAGCAACGATATTTATAAGAGGTATCTTATGAAAAAACCGTTGCTTTTATTTTTTGCGTTTTTCGCTTTTTTCCTCGCGCTTCCGCTGACGAAAGGCTTAGCCGAGCCGAAAGAGATCACGGTTTTTGCGGGCGGGCGCGAATATACCGAAGGCGA
The DNA here is from genome assembly GCA_045642945.1 of Eubacteriales bacterium. Lineage (GTDB taxonomy): Bacteria > Bacillota > Clostridia > Oscillospirales > CAG-382 > Coliplasma. The sequence goes on from JAZUJV010000247.1 coordinate 3,634, forward strand.
ATATATAAAAAACGTGCTCGCCGCCTATATAAAGGGCGGGGAGGACGGGGAGGTTTTGAAGGCTTGCGCCGTCGTGCTTCGCGGGGACGTTCTTTATATAAAGCTTTTCGGCTCGCGGCACGGGCATAGCTTCTGCGAGGACGGGAATTGCTGTTTTTCGCTCGGGGATTTTGAAAATTTAAGCGAAGAAAACAAGGAAAAAATCGAAAACGCCGTAGAGCGCACGAAAGGGTTTATACTTACCGACAAAAATAATTTTCCGATAAGCGCTTCTTTTTCGGCGGGAAGCGGGAATTTGGACCTGCGTGCGAAAAACGGGGAGGGGAAAAGCTTTGATATGCTTTTAAAGGACGCGTTTCCCGATTATGAATTAAAAGAGAAAAAAGCAAACTGAATAAAAACCCCCGCGATTGTTAAGAATATAAGCGTAAAACACTTTTTCGGGGGTTAAAAATGAAAGAAGATCATTTCGAAAACGATATTTTTGAAGAGCCAAAAGCAAAAAACAAGATTCCCGCGCTTCTTTATCTCGGGCTGGCGCTGCTCGTCGTCGCCGTCGCCACGGTGGGCATTTTCTCGATATCCTACGGGTATGACGAAAGCGTCGATACGCCGTCCGTCGCCGAAGTATCGGTGCCCGTCATAGTCGTTCCCGACCCCGTGTCGGAGCCGGATTTTCCCGTAATAAACGACGAAACGGGCGTTGACGCCGAGGTTTCCGAGGAGGATAAAGAAACGTTTTTCGTTCCCGTAGTGGGCGAGGTCATCCGCGGATATTCTATGGACGCGCTCGTCTTTTCGCCGACGATGCGCGATTACCGCGTCCATTCGGGTATCGACATAAAGGCGGAAATCGGCGCCGAGGTCGTCGCCTTTGCCGACGGAACGGTGGAGGAAATAAAGGACGACTGGTACTACGGCAAGGTGGTCGCGCTCAAACATCCGCTCGGGCTCACGTCGTATTATATGTGCCTCGGCGGGATACCCGACGGGCTTCGCGTCGGCGCGGCGGTCAACGCGGGCGATGTGATAGGCGAAATCGGGGAAAGCAGGATCGAGGCGGAAGATGAGCCGCATCTGCACTTTGAAATGCGTGTGAATGGAGAGCTGATAGACCCAATGGATCAGCTGCCTCAATAAATGAAAAATGAAGAATAAAAATCAAGGAATGTTTTCGCAAAAAGACATTAAAAATAAAGGTGCGGTTTTGAGCACCTTTGTTTTTTTGGAAATTCGCGGATATATGTAACCGTTTGAAGATTTGAA
>JAZUJV010000248.1:0-7022 GCA_045642945.1 Eubacteriales bacterium
CTCGGCGGTTAAAATCGCGTCATCGCAACAAAAACCGGAGGTGTATGAATTTATGATATATGGAAGTACGGTTTATTATTACAACGGAAAGCCGATTACAACACTCAGATACATTCCAGAACACCAAACCTTTATTTGTGCTTCACTTAAAGAAAAGTATTCATCAGAGGCAGAGTGCAGATATTGGAGCGTAAATGAAGATTTATTTGAACTTTCCGAGAATGATCTGTCGTCTTGCGAGAATGAATATCTCGAATATCAATGCTGCGACTGTGTTCATTATTTCGAATTTGACAACGAGACAGATTCACGGTATTGCACCAATCTTTATTGCCACATGATGAGCCAGCTATTCGAAAACCCGTATCGCAGAGAAACGGTTTCGGAATTTTGCGGATACAAAATTCCGAATCTATCGAATGTAAATTATATTCCTTTTTTCCCGAATTGCAGATTTAGACTTACGGCGGAAGAAAAAAGCACTGATTTCAGAGAAGCCGATTATTACGCTGCCTGCGAAATTGTATCGAAATATATAGTTTCAATCGATCGGCTTCGGAATGATATGGATTGCATATTTTGTGAAAGCGAGCTGACGGTTCCTTCATATCCGATGTTCCGTCAGACCTTTGCTTCCGCAGGCGAAGTCTTGCTCACACATTCAAATGATGTGCATTCGGTTTATATTCCGTCGGGGGATGGTCCCTCCTTGCATATAGGACGTATCGATGGATATATTGTCAATCCGAATAGCATAAGCGAACGTGACTATTACTCTAAAATGCTGGGCAGATGTGAACCTGATTTCGATTCTGTGTTCGCTATTGACGGCAGTGTCGCGTTGCTGCGTGATTACAAATATCGTCTTGGCGATGACGGAGAGTATCACATAATCAGTGGATTTTTGAAAATAGAAAAGAAGCAGTAAAACACGCAGACGGCATACGCACTGAGAAGACGAAGTGTTATACCGGAACGTCAGTAGCTGAGATAACGCATTATGTGCTTGACGGAACGAAGATAGTAAAAGAAACCTACCATATGAGTTCCATATTCCCCGGCGAGCTCGGCGGTTAAAATCGCGTGATGCTTCGTAAGAAGTTAGGAGTGAGGAGTGAGGAGTGAGGAGTGAAGGAACATTTGCTTGCGCAAATGAATCTTTATCGTATGGCTCTCCCCCCGATCCCGCGCGAAGCGTTTCCCGATTCGAAGAAATACCCTTGCCTCGCGCGGAATAACGAAGCTTGTCTGTTAATGCCCCCGCGAAAACTTGTTTTCGCGCTTTAAAAGCTTTTCGCTTCCTTTTCTCGAAAAGGAAGAAAAAATACGTTTTTAAATAATTTCTATACGTCAAGGAGGACTTAATATGTCCGGACATTCCAAGTGGAAAAACATCATGCACAAAAAAGAAAAGACCGACGCGCAGAGAGCGAAGGTCTTCACGAAGGTCGGCAAAGAGATAGCGATGGCCGTCCGCGAAGGCGGTGCCGATCCCGTTGCGAACACGAGACTTCGCGACCTTATTGTCAAAGCGAAGGGCTTGAACGTTCCCAACGATAACATCGACAGAATAATCAAAAAAGCCAGCGGCGCCGACGGAGTTCAGTACGAAGCCGTCCGCTACGAGGGCTACGGCCCCGGCGGAGTCGCCGTGATAGTCGAAACCGCTACCGATAACCGAAACCGCACCGCCGGCGATATAAGACATTTCTTTGATAAATACGGCGGAAACCTCGGAACGACGGGCTGCGTTTCTTATCTGTTCGCCGAAAAAGGCGTCATAGTCGTCTCCGAGGTCGAGGATGAGGATGCCTTTATGGAAGTCGCGCTCGACAGCGGCGCGATAGACTTTACCGTCGAAGACGGCAACGGCGAAATATTCACCGACGTAAACGAGATATCCTCCGTCCGCGAAGCGCTCGAAGCGAAGGGATATAAGATAGAGTCCGCCGACCCCGAAAAGATACCCTCTACCTACGTGCGCCTTGACGGCGAAGCCGCCGAGAAAATGGAAAAACTCCTCGAGGTGCTCGAGGACAACGATGATGTTACCGAGGTATGGCACAACTGGGACGAAGAGTAGTCGCTTCGCTCTCGACCGAAAACACACGGTTTTCGGTCGTCTGCGCGTGCCTATCGCCGTCGAAAATTTCTTCGAAATTTCCTCCTCCCCTCGACACGCGAACTCGGGCACAGCCCTCGTTTAGTGTGTTTTTTCCGCGGGGGACCCGCGAAAAAAACGAATTTTATTGTATGGTTTAACTGTATTTTATTTTTGTTTCCGCGAAAGTTTACTTTCGCGCATTAAAAGTTTTCGGGCGCCTTTTTCAAAAGGCGCGGCGCTGCTTTTTCTCGAAAAAAGCGGGGCGCAGGAGGCGAAGATGTCTTTGATATCCGACAAGATAATAAAAGATTTAAAGCTGTCGCCGAAGCGGCTGAAGCATACGCTCGGCGTGGCGGAGACGGCGAAAGAGCTTGCAAAAAGGCATTTTCCCGAGATTGACACCGAAAAGGTCGAGATAGCGGGCCTGATGCACGATTTCACGAAGGAGCTGACGACGGAAGAACAGCTCGCGCTGTGCGAAAAATACGGGATAACGCTTTCCGAGCTCGAAAGAAAGAACCCGAAATTGCTTCACGCCAAAACGGGCGCCGCCATCGCGCGCGAGGTGTATAACCTCGATAAGGATATAGAGAGCGCGGTGTATTGGCATACGACGGGCAAAGCCGCGATGTCGGGAATGGAGATCTGCCTCTACCTCGCCGATTATATCGAGCCGAATAGAAAAGACGACGGCTGCGTGAAACTTCGCGAATACTATTATAAAAAACTCGGCGAAAACAATGCCGAGACCGCGCTTATAAAAACGCTTATAAGGTCGTTCGATACGACGGTGGGCTTTCTTATGGAGGAACGCCGCGTCATAAGTTTGGATACGATCGAAGCAAGAAACTATTACGTTACACGTCTTGAAACGGAGAAATCATGAAAGAAACCGAACAGAAAGAAAGAGCAAAAGAAATAGCCTCCGCCGCCGCGGAAATACTCGATAACAAAAAGGGCTTCGACGTTACGACGCTCGAGGTCGGCGACCAGACCGTGCTTGCCGATTATTTCGTGCTCGCGACGGGTACGAGCGGAACTCACGTCCGCGCGCTTGCCGACGAGGTCGAGTTTAAATTAAAAGAAACTCTCGGCGTCGAGCCGGGCCATATCGAAGGCGCGTCGGGAAATATCTGGACGCTGCTCGATTACGGCTGCGTCGTTATCCATATTTTCACGAAGCAGGGACGCGATTTTTATAAACTTGAACGACTTTGGAACGGGAAAGAGATAAAACCCGAAAGCGAGAGTGATATATAAATGAAACACGATTTTAAAAACATCGAGAAAAAATGGCAGGATAAATGGGAAGCCGAGGGCGCTTTCCGTGCCAAAGACCCCGGCGAAGCGGGCAGCGAGAAAAAGAAATTCTACGGGCTCGTCGAGTTCCCTTATCCTTCGGGCGCGGGTATGCACGTCGGGCATATAAAGGCTTATTCCGGATTGGAGATAATAACGAGAAAACGCCGTATGGAAGGCTATAACGTCCTTTTCCCGATGGGATTTGACGCTTTCGGTCTCCCGACGGAAAACTACGCGATAAAGACGGGCGTACACCCCCGCGTTGCGACGGATAAGAATATCGAAAAATTCACCGGCCAGCTCAAAAGGGTGGGCTTCGCGCTCGATTGGTCGCGCGTCGTCGATACCACCGAGACCGATTATTATAAGTGGACCCAGTGGATATTCTTAAAGATGTTCGAAAAAGGCCTCGCTTTCCGCGATACCGCGCTCGTAAACTACTGCCCCAACTGTAAAGTCGTCCTCTCCAACGAGGATTCCCAGGGCGGCAAATGCGATATCTGCCATAGCGATATAGTCCAGAAATCCAAAGACGTCTGGTATTTAAGAATAACCGAATACGCCGATAAGCTGCTTCAAGGTCTCGACGAAGTCGATTATCTCCCGATGATACGTCAACAGCAGGTCAACTGGATAGGGAAAAGCGAGGGCGCGTTCGTAAACTTCAAGCTTAAAGATAAAGAGGATTTCCTGCGCATCTATACCACCCGCCCCGATACGCTTTTCGGCGTAACCTTTATGGTAATGGCGCCCGAACATCCGCTTATTGATAAATATAAAGAAACGATCACGAATATGGATGCCGTCGTCGCCTACCGCGAGGAATGTGCGAAAAAGACGGAATTCGAGCGTACCCAGCTCGTAAAAGATAAAACCGGCGTAAAACTCGAGGGATTTTTCGCGGTCAACCCGCTTACGAATAAAGAGATCCCCGTCTATATCGCCGATTACGTAATGATGGGCTACGGCACGGGCGCTATAATGGCGGTCCCCGCCCACGACGGAAGAGACTTCGACTTCGCCAAAAAGTTCGGAATCGAGATAATCGAGGTCATAAAAGGCGGCGATATCACGAAAGAGGCTTATACCGGCGACGGCGAAATGGTCAACTCGGGCTTCTTAAACGGCTTTAAGGATAAAAAATCCTCTATCCGCCGCGCGATAGAAGAGCTCGAAAAGCTCGGCGTCGGCGAAGGCGGCGTGCAGTTCAAAATGAAGGATTGGGCGTTCAACAGACAAAGATACTGGGGCGAGCCGATCCCGATAATCCATTGTGAACATTGCGGAACGGTCGCCGTTCCCTATGAAGAGCTCCCGCTCAAACTCCCCGAGATGAAAGAATTTGCCCCCGGCGTCGGCGGCGAATCTCCGCTCGCGAGAATAGAAGAATACGTCAACTGCAAATGCCCGAAATGCGGCAGAGACGCCAAGCGCGAGACCGATACGATGCCCCAGTGGGCGGGCTCGTCGTGGTATTTCCTCCGCTATATCGACCCGCATAACAAAGAAAAATTCGCCGACGAAGAGAAGCTTAAATACTGGCTCCCCGTCGATTGGTATAACGGCGGAATGGAACACGTTACCCGCCACATGATCTATTCGCGCTTCTGGCATAAGTTCCTTTATGACCTCGGCGAAGTGCCGACCTCCGAGCCCTACGCCAAACGTACGGCGCAAGGACTTATTCTCGGTCCCGACGGCGAAAAGATGTCCAAATCCAAAGGCAACGTCGTCGACCCGAACGACGTCGTCGATAACTACGGCGCCGACGTGCTCCGTACCTACGTGCTCTTTATGGGCGATTACGCCTCCGCGGCACCGTGGTCCGACAGCTCCGTCCGCGGCTGTAAGAGATTTATCGAACGCTTCGCCGCGCTCGACGAGATGCTCGGCGCGAAGAACGATAAGCTCGTCCGCTCGCTCCATAAGACGATAAAGAAGGTAAGCTCGGATATCGAGGAGATGAAGTTCAACACGGCGATAGCCGCGATGATGTCGCTCCTTAACGATATCTACGCCGTCGGCAGCATAGATAAAGAAAGCCTGATGACTCTTACCCGCCTGCTTTGCCCGTTCGCTCCGCATATCTGCGAGGAGATGTGGGCAAACCTCGGCGGAAAAGGTCTCTGCTCGCTCGCCGAATGGCCGACCTACGACGATTCTCTTACCGTTGACGACGAAAAAGAGATAGCCGTCCAGTTCTGCGGAAAGCTTCGCGGAACGGTTACCATCCCCGCCGGAAGCGAAGAGGACGCCGTCTGGGATATAATCTCGAACACCGATAACTTCAAACCCTTCCTCGAGGGCAAGACAGTCATCAAAAAGATATACGTCAAAGACCGACTTTTCAATATAGTCGTTAAATAGGAGGATTTTTTCAATGCGCCACGACACTATTAAAATCAACCACGGCAACGCCCAGATCGTTGCTCACAGAGGCGTTTCCGGCCTCGAAAGAGAGAATACCTGCTCCGCTTTCGTAGCCGCCGGCAACAGAAGCTATTTCGGAATCGAGACCGACGTTCGCCACACGGCTGACGGAAAATACGTCCTTCTCCACGACAACGACACCGCCCGCTGCGGTATCCGCCCCCTCGCCCCCGAGCTCAATACCTTAAACGATATCCAGGCCGTCCGTCTTAAAGATATGGACGGTAAGCTCGGCAGATACGACCTTCGCGTCCCCGAACTCGTCGATTATATCCGTATCCTTGCCCGCTACGAAAAAGTCGGCGTGCTCGAATTCAAGGGCTATTTTACCGAAGAACAGTGCAAAGACGTCGTCGATATCATAAAAGCCGAATATACCCTCGACAATATGATATTCATTTCCTTCGGCTTCGATAACCTCGTAAACCTCCGTAAAGTCTGCCCCGAATCCCATTGTCAGTACCTCACCGGCGACTTCAAGGATGAATACGTTACCCTCCTTAAAGAACATAAAATGGGTATAGATATCTGGTCCCGCGCCTTCGAAGAAGACGGCGAAGCCAAAATCAAAAAACTCCTCGATAACGGAATCGAGATCAACGTCTGGACCGTCGACGATAAAGACCTCGCAGAGAAGCTGATCGGCATGGGCGTTCAGTATATCACTTCCAACATACTTGAATAAGGGGTGAGAGAAATGACCGCAAAAGACGTCCTGAAAAAGATATTGATAACAGTTTTATATTATTTTCTGTTCTCGTTTTTTGTAAATTTCTCGATAAGAATAACGGGCAATTTCCACGTAAGCGCGGCAATATCCGCTTTCGTGCTGATGCTCGTTACCTTTGGACTTCGCGCCGACAGAAAGAAATATAAAGACGTCGAAACGGAAGAGCGAAAACGCTATTACGCGAGTATGAAAAACCGCTTTACGTATATCGTCAAGTCAAAAAGATTTCTTCTCGACGTGATATTCGGTCCGCTCACCGTCGCGGTATATTTCGTTGTGCTATGCGCCGATAACGATAGCTTCAAACTTTTCCCGCTTTATTTCATCGCCTTTTCGGTGTTGTATATAATCGTCGATATCCTTATATGGTTTTTCGCCTATAATAAAGTTTATTATATCGCCTCGGAATAAAGAGCAAAACAAAAAGCCTGCCGAAGCGGAGTGTCCTTTGGAACA
>JAZUJV010000249.1:0-4327 GCA_045642945.1 Eubacteriales bacterium
ATACCACCCCACAAATCTGCGATTTGTGGGGACCCCGTTTGTCTGCGGAAGTGCGCTGACGCGAACGAGAATTTTATAATAAAACATCGCGCTCGCGGCTCGTTTCCTCGTTTGACACGATTTTTCCTCGCCGCGAGTACCCACAAGTAAATACTCCCGCGAAAGTTTACTTTCGCGCTTTAAAAGCTTTTTGGTGCACCTTTTTCACGAAAAAGGTGCGAAGTTTTCGGGCGACTTTTTCAAAAGGTGCGAAAATTAAACCTCTTGCATTTTTTCCCGTTTTGTGCTATTATATCCAAAACGCGAAAGGGGGAATAAGTATGAAAGGCGCGCGAATAGTCGTAAAATGCCTGCTGGAACGCGGCGTAACCGACGTTTTCGCCTACCCGGGCGCGAGCATAATGCCGCTGCTTTCGGAGATCGACAAAGAAAAAAGAATATCTCTTTATATGAATTCCACCGAGCAATTCTGCGCTTTTGCCGCCGACGGCTACGCCCGTTCGAGCGGTAAAGTCGGCGTCTGTATCGCCACAAGCGGCCCCGGCGCGACTAATCTTGTTACCGGAATCGCCAACGCCAACGCCGACAGCATCCCGCTCGTCGCCATAACCGGCAACGTCCCGCTGTCGCTTCTCGGCACCGACGCCTTTCAGGAAGTCGATATCGCCGGTATCACAATGCCGATAACGAAGCATAATTTCATCGTCAAGAATATTAAAGACCTTGTCCCGACGCTTATTTCCGCCTTCGAGATCGCCGACAGCGGCAGAAAAGGCCCCGTGCTCGTCGATATCCCGTCCGACCTTTTCGATGCGGATATAAAGTTCGTTCTTCCCGAAAAAAAGCCGGAAACTCCCGAGGATTATCCCAACCTTCGCTCCGTCGCTTCGCTGATAAACGATAGTAAATCCCCGCTTGTCTGCGTCGGCGGCGGCGTGATATCCTCCGGCGCAAGCGAAGAGATAAAAAAACTCGTCGATAAGCTCGGCTGCCCCGTCGTCTCTACCGCGATGGGAGTCGGCGGCTTCGACGGCTCCGATAAAAGGTTCAAAGGTATCGTCGGCGTCTATTCCACCGCCGATACGGGTAATATTATTAACGAATGCGATCTGTTCATCGCCGTCGGCGTAAGGTTTTCCGATAGGATGCTTACCGCGTTAAAGAGCGGCGGAACGCGAAAGGTCGTACATATCGACATCGACGACGCCGAGATAGATAAAAACCTCTCCCCCTGCGGCTCGCTGACAGGCGACGCGAAAAAAATATTAAAAAAACTCCTCCCGCTTATAGATAAAAGGGAAGAGAGAAAGACGGAAAAAAGACGCGACTTCGGCGAAAGCGTCTGGTCGATCGTTTCCGAAACGCTCCCCGACGCGATCTATACGACAGAAGTCGGTCTCCATCAGGTCGAAGCGTGCCGAAAACTCACGGTCAGAACCCCCCGAACTCTGCTTACGAGCGGAGGCTTGGGCAGTATGGGCTACGGGCTTCCCGCCGCGATAGGCGCCGCGATAGCCAATAGGGATAAAACCGTTATAAATATCGCCGGCGACGGCTCGTTCAATATGAATATGCAGGAGCTCTCGACAAGCGTTACCCTCGGCTTGAATATGATCGAGCTCGTTATGAATAACTCCTCCCTCGGTATGATCGAGACTCAGGTCGTTACTCATACCCGCCCGAACTACGTCAGAACGCCGAAGATAGATTATAAACTTCTCGCCTCCTCGATGGGCGCGCACGGCGCAAGCGCAGAAAATCTTGCGGAACTTAAAAAGGCGCTCGCCGAAGCGAAGGATATCGGCGGCACCTGGCTTATAGAATATAAAATGAAGGAACTTATATGAAAAAATATCTGCTTTCGGCGCTCGTAAATAACCATTTCGGCGTGCTGACGCGAATCTCGGGCTTATTTTCGAGACGCGGATATAACATAAAAAGTTTAACCGTCGGCGAGACGGAAAACCCCGATATCTCGAGAATGACGATCGAGGTCGTCGGCGACGAACATACCGTCTCCCAGATAAGAAAACAGCTTTCGAAAGTCGTCGACGTCCGCGACGTGATAGTTCTCGACGACCCCGTCTCCCGCGAGCTCTACCTCGTAAAGGTCAAAGCCGACGATACGAACCGCGAAGCTTTAAAAGGCGTCGCCGAGATATATAAAGCCAAAATCGTCGACGTCTGCCCCGAATGCCTTATCTTCGAGGTAACGGGCGAGGAATCGAAGCTTCGCTCCTTCTTCGATATGATGAAGACCTACGGGATAATCGAGATCGCCAGAACCGGCGTTACCGCCCTCGAAAGAGGCTTATAAAAGCTTTAAATCAAGCTTCGGCGACGACGCTTTAAGCAATCTTGCCGAGATGTGGCTGACGTCGATTTTCGAATATACCGTGTCCGCGAGCTGAAAATTTTTGATAAAATCGTGGATGTATTCCGGCGCGAGCGAGATAAAATGCTCCGTCGGCTTTTCCGAAAATTCGATTTTATATTCGTTTTCCGCGAAATAAACCTTTACGTTTCTTTCGTATGGCGTCTCGGGGAAGATAAAGTCGATAACGAGCGTCGGTATACCGCGAACGTCGTTTATGAATTTTCCGATCGCCCGAACGATGAACTTTTCCCCGTGAAAGTCGGCTTCAAACTCCGTCGGCGCGTCAAAACCTATCAAAGCTATGTGGCTTTCGTCCTCCTCGACGAAGGCCATTTTTAATTTGTCGCCGTCCTTCGCGAAGCGTATCTCTTTAAGCCCGCGGGTATAGTTGTTCTGGAGCATCTGTAAAATGAGCGGAGCAAACCCCGTCGATGCCTTCGCCGCGCTTACTGCCTCAAAGGTCTTGCCGTCGAGCGCCTCGATGTCGCTTAAAAAGTCTCTGTCTCGGTCGTATATCTTTAAAATGCTCTTCCCGCCGAAAAGCCTGTGCTCTGCGAGAGCATTTTTAAGCTCCGAAAGCTTCTCATAAGCTTCCTCGTCGTTTTTTGAATTTTCGGGAAAATCCCTGCCGTCGAAAAATTCTTTCGCGGTATCGAAAAAGTCGCATTGCTGAAAATTATATCCGTTCGAGCTGTTGATAAGAATGATGATACCGCTGTCGCGGTAGCCGAGAAGGTTCTGCCCTAGCATCCCGTTGAACAAAAACTTGTCGACGTCGCGCCCGACCCATATCTGATATCCGTAGTCGAAATCACCGTAATCCTTCGGCGCCGCCGCGTGTGCGGTGGTCGCGTCCGAGATATATTTCTTCGAAATAACTCTTTTGCCTTCCCAGATGCCGTAGTCAAGCACGAGCTTCCCGAGCTTTAAAAGGTCTTCGGATGCGATGTAAAGCCCCCAACCGCCTTTTTCTATTCCCATGGGGCATTTTTCCCAATAAAAATTGCTTATCCCGAGCTTTGAAAAAACCGTGTCCTCAAGATATTCCGAAACGCATTTTCCGCTCTTCGCCTTCACGATAGCCGCAAGCATATAGGTATTAAGGCTGTTGTATGAAAAACTCGCCCCGTGATCTCCCGAAGTCGTGCTCGAAAGAAACTGTTTCACCCAATCGCGCGATACCATGGCTTCCGCTTCGTTAAAGGTTACCGTGCTCGTCATGGTCAGAAGGTTGCGGACGGTGATGCTTTTCATCTTTATCTTCGAAACGCCTGCGGGAATATCGGGGAAAATGTCGGCGAGACTTTCGGAAAGCGAAAGCTTGTTCTCGTCGATAAGCGCGCCGGTGGCGAGCGATACGACGCTCTTGCTTTCGGAATAGGTCATTCTCGGTATATCGGAGTTCTGTAACCCGACGTCCGCTTCGAAAAATACCTTCCCGAATCGCATCATCTTTATACTTTGAAGCGAAAGGTCTCTGCTCCCGTAAAGCTTTTTGACGAAATCGAGAATATACCCGCTGCTTATTCCGACCTCTTCGGGTCTGCATCTTTCAAAATATTTTTCGGTTTCCTTCATCAAAGGCTTCGAAAACTCGCTTTTGATCGGCGCGAGCGTCTTTTTCGAAGGGTCCAAAATATTCCTGACAAGTGCCAAAGCCTTTCCCGTCGCCGTAATGTTCATATCAAAACTCCTTTATTTTAAAAGCGTGCTTTCGCATAAAACAAAGGCACGCTTTAAAATCTTTATTATATCCCTCGCGAAAGCTTGCTTTCGCGCTTTAAAAGCTTTTTTGCCTACTTTTTTCTCGAAAAAAGTAGGGTATATGATTATAAATTTTTCATATACGGGTTATTGCGGCGTTCGTCGGAAAGGGTGCTTCTGTCGTCGTGGCCGGGGAAGAGCTCGTAGTCGCCGGGGAGGTTTTTTAACGCTTTGAGCGAGCGCATA
>JAZUJV010000250.1:0-7655 GCA_045642945.1 Eubacteriales bacterium
CCTCGATGACAGTCAGTCCGTCCGTTTCGTTTATCGCCGTTACCTTTAAATTCGTACCCTCAACGCTTCCGACGGCCTGATGATGCCACGACGTGATGTTTTCAAATTTCTTGCTTCCGATTATCTCGAAAATATGCGAATCCTCGTCGGTTATCTCGATATTATGTCTTGTGTAATCCCTGTTCGGCGTGCCTGCGGGCATCCTGTGCGTGTCGGCGTAATCTATGCCGTTTTCTTTGCAGTAATTACCGATATCCTGAATAAGCGTCGCGCCGCTCACGACGCCTAACATCTGCATCCCGCGGCATATCGCGTAGACGGGAATATCGTTGTCGATGCAATACGAAAGAAGCAGATAGTCCGAAATATCCCTCGTCGCGTCGAAGCCCTCGCCGTTGTTCTTCGCCCCTTCGGGAACCTTTAAAAGCGTCGGGCAGATATCCGCCCCGCCGGGAACGATAACGGCGTCCACTCCGTCCATGATTTCTTCGATATTCTAGTTTTTATAGGTGTTTTCTTTTATGATTTCGGCGTATTCGAACTTAAGCATCCCGCTTTCGAGATACTTTCCGTCAAGCAAATCATCTTCGCCGTAATCGAATCCGTCTGCCTTTACCTGCCCGAGAAGCATCGCTTTTCCGCCCGCTTTCTCGATCGATTTTTCAAAAACGCCCAAAGACTGCTCGGGGTTCTTTCTCCAAGCAATCCCGACGTTTATTATCTTTTCGTTGTCAATGCTTATATTTTCGCTCATATCTTCGCTTTCCGTTTCGCTTTTATTGTCGTTTCCCGCCGCGCAGCCGCCAAGCAGCATAAGCGCCGCCGTCAACGCGGTGATTATTTTTTTAAGCATAGTAAGACCTCGCTTTTCGATTCATAATACCACCTTTAAAGGATTTTGTCAATCACGCCGCGTTCTCTTTACATTTTTTAAAAACTGTGCTACAATACGAAAAGAATGTAAAAAGGAGAGCTGAATATGCCTTTTCTCCCTATTTTTAAAGAAGAATTGAACGGTACACCCGATTTTATAATAGTAACCGGCGACGCCTACGTCGACCACCCCTCGTTCGGGACTGCGATAATCTCCCGCGTGCTCGAAGCCGAGGGCTATTCCGTCGCGATAATCCCCCAGCCGAATTATAGATCCAAAGAGGATTTTATGCGCTTCGGGCGTCCGCGGCTCGCTTTTCTTATAAATTCGGGCAACATAGATTCCATGGTGGCTCATTACACCGCCTCCAAAAAGCGCCGCAGCGACGATTATTATTCTCCCGGCGGAAAGACCGGCTTCCGTCCCGACCGCGCCGTGATAGTCTACTGTAACCGCGTGCGCGAAGCTTTCGGCGACGTTCCGATAATCATCGGCGGTTTGGAAGCGTCCACCCGCCGCTTCGCCCATTACGACTATTGGACGGATACCGTCAGAAGAAGCATTTTAGTCGACAGCGGCGCCGATATGCTGACCTACGGTATGGGCGAAAATATTTTAAGGCGATTGGCGTTCCTGCTCGATAAAGGCGTCCCGATAAAAAAGATACGCGATGTCCGCGGCTGCTGCTTTATGGAAAAGCGCGATTTCGCGCCGCATTTCGAAACCGTCGTCTGCGGCGATTACGACGAGATAAAAACGAACAAAAAAGCCTTCGCCGACGCCTATAAGATACAGTCCGACAATCAGGACCATATCTACGGCAAAGCGATAATCGAATATTACGGCGAAAAAATGCTCGTCCAGAATCCCCCGATGCCGCCCCTTACGCGCAAAGAGCTCGACGCCGTCTACTCGCTCCCCTATATGCGTACCTATCATCCCTCCTACGAAAAATTCGGCGGCGTCCCCGCGATAGAGGAGGTAAAATTCTCGATAACCCATAACCGCGGCTGCTTCGGCGGCTGTAACTTCTGCTCCATCGCTTTTCATCAGGGCAGAACGGTTACCTCCCGCTCGATAGCCTCCTGCGTTAAAGAGGCGAAAACGATAACCGAGATGCAAGGCTTCAAGGGATATATCCACAACGTCGGCGGCCCGAGTGCCAATTTCCGCGGAAATTTCTGCGAAAAAGCCAAAAAGTCCGGCGTCTGCAAAGGCAAAAACTGCTTGACTCCCACCGTCTGCCCGAATATGAAGGTCGACCACAGCGAATATATCGAGCTTTTAAAAGCCGTCGAAGCCGTCCCGAAAATCAAAAAAGTCTTCATCCGCTCGGGATTACGCTACGATTATATTTTAGCCGATAAAAACGATAAATTCTTCAAAAAGCTCGTCTCCGACCACGTCAGCGGACATTTGAAGGTCGCCCCCGAGCATTGCTGCAACGACGTGCTTTCGCTTATGGGCAAGCCCGCGATAGAAAATTACGATAAGTTCAAAGCCGAATTCGAAAAAATAACCCGCTCCGTCGGCAAAGAGCAGTATATCGTTCCCTATCTTATCTCCTCCCATCCGGGAAGCACTCTGCAAAGCGCCGTCGAGCTCGCGCTCTATCTTAAAAACAACGGTCTCAATCCCGAGCAGGTGCAGGATTTTTACCCCACCCCCGGCACCGCCTCGACCTGTATGTTCTATACGGGAATCGACCCCGCGACGGGCAAAGAAGTCTACGTCGCCCGCGATTATAAAGAAAAACAGATGCAGCGTGCGCTCCTGCAGTATTCCCGTCCCGCCAACGCCCCGCTCGTCCGCGAAGCGCTTAAAAAAGCGGGCAGGGAAGACCTGATAGGCTTTTCGAAGGATTGCCTCGTCCGCCCCGAAACCGATACGAAAAAGTTTTCGAACCGCGGCAAACCAAATTACAAAAAAGACATAAAACGAACGCCCAAAAAACGTAAATAAAAAGAAAAAAGAGAGTTTTAAACTCTCTTTTTTCTTTCCAAAACACACGAAGGAATTTATAGAACCTTGGACAGGAAATCCTGTAATCTCTTGTTTTTCGGGTGGTTGAAAATCTCGTCCGGTGTGCCTTCTTCGAGAATTTTGCCTTCGTCGACGAAAAGCACTCTCGACGCGACCTCTCTCGCGAAACCCATTTCGTGCGTAACTATCGCCATGGTCATCCCGCCTTCCGCGACCTGCTTGATAAGGTCAAGCACTTCGCCGACCATTTCGGGGTCGAGCGCGCTCGTCGGCTCGTCGAAAAGTATCATTTCGGGGTTCATCGCCAGCGCGCGCACAATGGCTATCCTTTGCTTCTGCCCGCCCGAAAGCGTGCTCGGGTACGCGTTCGCCTTGTCCTCGAGCCCTATGCGTTTAAGAAGCGAATATGCCCTCTCCTGCGCCTCGGGAATTATCTCCGATTTCGGCTTTTTGGAGGTAAGAACGGGAGAAAGTGTTATATTTTCGAGAACGGTCTTGTTGTTGAAAAGGTTGAACTGCTGGAACACCATCCCGACCTTCGTTCTCGCTTCGTTGATATCGACCTTGTATTTGTCGAAATAACTCTTCATCGCGTGCTTGTATTCGCTGCCCTCGTGCTTCTCGTTAAGCAGATCCTCGGCTTTTATCTTCGCGATAAGCTCGCTTTCGCCCATTTTCGTTTCCGCGAGAAGCTTTTTATAGGTCTTCGACGCCTTGATTATCTCTGGGTGAAGATAAGGGTCCACGGGCGTGAGCAAGCTGTCGCCTATCCAGACTTCGCCGTAAGTCGGCTCTTCGAGTAGGTTCATACAGCGCAGCAGCGTCGATTTACCGCTTCCCGAAGGTCCGATGATAACGACCTTTTCGCCCTTCTTGATGTCGCAGCTTATGCCCTTTAATACCTGGTTTTTCTTAAAATTCTTATAAAGTCCCTTTATCTGAAGAAGATTATCGTTCATTTTTCTTAAATCTCCTTTCGATAAGGTTCTGAACGAGCGTCAGAAGCATAACTATCGCCAAGTAAAGTATCGCCGCGAAGAACAAAAACGTAAGATAGCAAGCCGGCGTCGCCAAGCCCTGCTTCTCCGCCATGCCGAGAAGGTCCCATTTCTGCTTCGAGCCGACCTTCAAAACGATATAGCTTACTACCGACGTCTCTTTTACGAGAATGATTATCTCGTTGAAAATCGTCGGTATAACGACCTTTATCGCCTGCGGAATGATGATTTTACTCATCGTGGTTATCCAAGAAAGCCCAAGGCTTCTGCCCGCTTCCATCTGCCCGACGTCGACGGACGTGATGCCCGAGCGGATTATCTCCGCCATATAAGCGCCGCTGTTGATACCGAAAGCGATTATCGGCACAAGCAGATTGGTGCTCATACTCTTGAACGCGACGAGCACGGAGTTATAAAGAATAAGCAACTGCACGAGCGTCGGCGTACCGCGTATGACGGTGATATAAACGACGGCGAATTTATCGAGAATTTTTACGAAAATGTTATTCTTCGGCGCGATTCTTATAACCGCGAGCACGACGCCGATTATAAAACCGAGTAAAACGGCGCCGAGTGCGATTAAAAGGGAATATCCGAGGCTTTCCGCAAAGACGCCCCGGAGATTCCAAAGTTTTGTTAATTTTTCGATAAACGACATGATCAGTCGTTGCTGCTGTGCTTAACGGTGAATTCGTCGATCTTGCCGTCGGCGATCATCTTTTCAAGCACTTTGTTGACTTCCGCTACGAGATCGGCGGATTCTTTGTTGAAGTACATAACGTAGGATTCGGTGTCCGCGTCGAGCTGCCAGCATTCGAGGTTGGCGTTGTCCTTGCAGATGGATTCTGCGGGCATCTTGTCGATAACGACGGCGGAAACGGTGGTTCCGATATCCTTGCTGGCGATGATGGCGTTGCTGTATTCAACGGTGGTAGCTTCGCTGCCTTCACAAGCGGTTGCGGCGAGGTCTGCGCCGGTGGTGCCCTTCTGAACGCCGATAGCCTTCGCGGACTGAGCTGCGGCGTAAGCGACTACGTCGGCGGCGGGAACTACTTTGCCTGCTTCGAAGGTGCCCTTCGGAGCGATAACGTACTGAATGGAGGTAGCGTAAACAACGGTAGCGAGAGCGACTTCGTCGCGTTCGGGCTTCTTGGTCATACCGGCCGCGCCGACTGCAAGCTTGTCTTTCGCGACTTCGTTAAGAATGGCGTTGAATTCGATATCGTTGATAACGACGTTATAACCGAGCTGTTCGCCGATGTATTTGATGGTGTCCATGTCAACGCCGACGACGTTGCCGTCTTTGTCGAGATATTCATAAGGAGCGAAGCCCGCGTTCGTATAAACGTTGAGGGTCTGTTTATCTTCTTCGCCGCAGGAGGTGAGGAAGAGACAAGCGGATACGAGCGTAAGCGCTGCGAGGACGATAGCAATAAGTTTTTTCATGATGTTTGCCTTCCTGTTTGTATTTTTTGTATGTATGCATTATATTGAATAAATATTCATTTGTCAATAGTAAATATACAATAAAACTGCACAATTTTACATATTTTATAAACGCCCGTATCCGTCAATATGCACTAATAACGAAAGAAGCGGGTAAAATGCCCGCTTCTCTTTGTATATTTATTCGTATATTCGTATATTTATACCCGTTTATGCGCGTTTATTCAATCTATCGCGAAGCTCTTTACATTCGTCCGCGAATTTTCTTATCGAATAATCGTCGTAGGGGTAAACGCCGACGCTGAATTTATCCTTCATCGCGTCCTTCAAATCCTTCGGTATCTTCTCTTCGCCGAGAAGCGCGCCCATGAACGATCCCACCGTCGCGCCGTTGCAGTCGGTGTCCATCCCGCATTCGACTGCGAAGCTCACGCTTTCGCGGAAATCGCCCTTCCCGAAGAATATCGCCGCTATACAAAACGCCGCGTTGTTTATCGTGTGCACGTGGCTGTATTTCTCCCCGCGCTCGACCAAAGCGTCGATAAGCTCTTCTCTGTTTTCCGCGCTCTCCGCTAACTTTCTGACATATACCGCCTCTTCATAAAACCTGCTCTTCTTCGGAATGACCTTCAAAGCGGTCTCAAAGCATTTTCCCACGTCTTTTTCGGTAAACGCCGCGGATATCAGCGCCGCGAAAAACGTTTCGCCGTATATCCCGTTCTTGATATGCGTAAGATAAGCGTCCGCGTGCGCCTTTCTCGCCGCCGCCTGCGGCAACCCCGCGTAAGCGTAGGCGAATGCGTCTGCGCGAATCTGCGCCCCTATCCATTCTCTGTAAGGGTTCATATACGTATTGACTTTTTCGTTCTTCATTATTTCCAAAGCGTTTTCCGGCTTATACCACGGCGTAAAGCTGTCCACCGTCGCGAAATTTAAATACGCCTGCGTCTCCGCCGTGAAAACGAATCTTAAAGGAAGGTGATGAAGCCAGAAGTTCCCGACGTCATAGCTGTCAAAGCTCCCGTTCTTTTCGCGTATCATCATCGTGTTAAGAACGGTAAACCTCGTGTCGTCGTCAAGCGGCATGCCGCATATCCTTTCGTCGGTGGAGGCGTGTTCTCTCGTCTGCCCGCCCGAAACCGTCGGGAAAAAGTATTTTATCGGGTATTTTCCCGCCGCTTTATACCATTTTCTTATATTTTCGCTGCTCCAACCCTCGCAAGGCTGCCCGAACGCGCATCCGATACATCTCCCGAGCCACGCTCCGCGGAAATACGTCGCGTCTATCTCATAAACTTCACCGTCTTCTGTGCCCTCGGCTTCTTTTTCTATTTCCTCAAGCTCCGTCGGCTCGACGTATTTATAGTCTTTTCTCATCGGCAAAGCTTCCATATTATTATATAGCGCTAATAGCTTCTCCCTGTCGCCGCCGCATTCTTCGATTTTTCTTAAAAATTCTTCTCTGTCTATCTCGCGCCCCTCGTCGAGAAGCTGTTTCGTTTCTTCCTTTAAAAGCTCATAAAGCGTCGTGTAGCCCGCCATAACAAAACCTCCCAAAAATTCTTCAACAAAATTATATCACAGCTCTTTTTATTTTTCAATATCGCGCTTGCAAAACGAAAAAATCGGCAATACTATTAAAGAAATCTAAAAAACGGAGGTAAATATGTCCCCAAAAGAACTTCTCTATATCGAGGATGCCCTCGACCACGCCGCCCAGCTTAAAACCGTCTGCGGCGATTTTTCGAACCAGCTCACCGACCCCGAGCTTAAAAACTTTATCCAAAACGCGCTCAAAACCGAAAAGTCGGTCTTCGACCGCTTCTTTACTCTGCTTTAAGGAGGGAAAATATGGACGACAAAACCATAATGCAAAACCTTCTGACTTCCGTCAAAAACTATTGCGATATAATGCTTCACGGCGCGATCGAATCCTCTGCTCCCGCCGTCAACGCCGCTTTCCGCTCCTCGCTCGCCGAAACCTTAACGCTCCAAAGCGACGTCTACAACAAAATGGCGGAAAAGGGCTGGTACCCTTCCACCCAAGCCCCTCAAACCCAAATCACCGCGACCAAACAAAAATTCCAGAACTGTCAGTAAACTTTTGCGCCTTTTGAAAAAGGCGCCCGAAAACTTTCAAAGCCGCGAAAGTAAACTTTCGCGGTGTTTTTATAATAAAATTTCGTTTGCGAAGCATACGTTCCACTTGAAAAAAGCTCGTATATCGGCGCGGAATTTTAACCGCCGACACAAGGTAACAAAAAAAGCCCGAAGGCTTTTTTATTTATATCCTATTGCGCAGACCCAGCGGGAGTTAAAATGTTCGAAGGCTTCGACGTTTTTAAAGCCGGCGG
>JAZUJV010000251.1:0-5238 GCA_045642945.1 Eubacteriales bacterium
TTTATCGGTTTTCCGGTAATATATTTGACGGAGAGAGCGGCGCCGCCGCGGGTATCGCCGTCGAGTTTGGTGAGGATGACGCCGGTTATATCGAGAAGGTTATTGAAGCTTTCGGCGACATTGACGGCATCCTGACCGGTCATGGCGTCGACTACCAAGAAGGTTTCGGTGGGGTTGACGGCGTCTTTGACGCGTTTCAACTCCTCCATAAGCTCTTCGTCCACGTGAAGTCTGCCGGCGGTGTCGATTATTACGACGTCGTGGCCGTATTTGGTCGCGTAGGTGAGCGCTTCTTTGGAGGTGGCGACGGGGTCAGCCGTGCCGCGCTCGAAGACGGGGGTGCCGACCTTTTCGCCGACGACCTGAAGCTGGGTTATTGCGGCAGGACGGTAGATATCGCAGGCGACGAGAAGCGGGTTTTTGCCCTGCTTTTTAAGCATTCTCGCGAGTTTACCGCAATGGGTGGTTTTACCTGAGCCCTGAAGACCGCACATGAGGATAACTGTAGGCGGTTTCGGGGAGATATTTAATTTTGAATTCGTGCCGCCCATAAGGGTAACGAGCTCTTCGTTGACGATTTTGACGATTTGCTGGCCGGGAAGTAAGCTTTCGAGAACTTCGGACCCGACGGCACGTTCCTGCACTCTCGAAACGAATTCCTTGACGACCTTGAAGTTGACGTCGGCTTCGAGCAGGGCAAGTTTTATTTCGCGCATTCCGGCTTTGACGTCCGCTTCGGTAAGTTTACCTTTGTTGCGGAATTTGGAAAACGCGTTTTGCATTTTATCGACTAAGCTTTGAAACATTTAAAGTTCTCCCGTAATGGCTTCGGCGAGGCGTTTTGCCTCGGAGATATCCTCGGCAGAGTAGATTTTTGAAGCGAGGGCGGCGATTTTTTCGGTTTTCGAAGCGAAGCCGAGCTTTTTTTCGTACTCGCGCAAAGCGGCGACGCCGTGGATTATGGCATCGCGCACGCCCTGACGGGTGATGCCGCAATTCTCGCTTATTTCGGCTAATGAAAGGTCCTCGTTATAATACAGGTCGACGACGTCGCGCTGGCGTTCGGAGAGAAGGTCGCCGTAAACGTCGATGAGACGGCAGACGAAAGCACGGTCCTCCTGCATTTTCAAGCCCCTTTCAAAAAAGAAACGTCTGTAAAGCGTTTTTCTTTACAGACGGATTATACTATATAAAAACGGCGTTGTCAATAGGTTATTTGCTTTATTTTCGCAAAAGCAGAGCCGTTTTCGAAGAAAATCTCGGTTTTGTCGCCTTTTTCCATATTCCCTTTCAAAATAGCGCGGGAGACGGCGTCTTCCGTCAGCTTTTCGAGGCGGCGGGTAAGCGCCCGTGCCGACGGGTCGTTTAGCGACGCGAGGACGGAAGACGAAAAGGATTTATCGAAATCGAGGTCGTAGTCCTTTTCTTTAAAGGTGGTTTTTATTTTTAAAAGCTTCGAGTCGGCGAGGGCGAGAAGGTCGGTTTTCGAAAGCTTATTAAAGACTATCACCTCGTCTATCCTGTCGGCAAGCTCGGGGGAAAGCAGTTTTTCGGCTTCGGCGCGGGGGACGCATGAAGCATCGGTGAAGCCGACGACGCTTTTGCTCGGCGAAAAGTTCGACGTAAGAATGACTATCGTATCGGAAAACGAGGTTTTTTCGCCCGCGGAGTCGGTAAGCTCGCCTTCGTCGAGAAGCTGCAAGAGCAGCGCGCGGACGTCGGGGTGGGCCTTTTCAATCTCGTCGAAGAGAAGCAGAGAATAAGGCTCGCGGCGGACTTTTTCGGTAAGCGCGCCGCCTTCGCCGTAGCCGATATATCCCGGGGGCGAGCCTATGAGTTTAGAGACGCTTTGGGCTTCGGTATATTCGGACATATCGAAGCGGATAAAGGCGTTTTTATTCTTGAAGACGAGTTCGGAAAGCGCTTTGGCGCACTCGGTCTTTCCAACTCCGGCGCTGCCGACGAAGAGAAAAACGCCGGAAGGTCTCGCATCGAGGCGAACGCGAAGCCTTGCGCGGCAGACGGCGGAGGCGAGGGCGGAAACGGCTTTATCCTGACCTATAACGCGCTCTTTAAGCGAATTTTCGAGAGAATTAAGAATATCGGTATCACGTTTTTGAAGTTCGGAGACGGGAATACCCGTTTTTGTCTCGCAGGCGGAGGCGATATCCGAATCGGTCAGAATCAGCTTTTTGCCGCCGCGGCGGGACATTTTTTTATAAGCCGCCGCCTCGTCGAGCAGGTCTATCGCTTTATCGGGCAGACGTCTCTCGGGCATATAGCGCATCGAAAACTTTACGGAAGCATCTATCGCGGAGTCGGAAATTTTTATGCCGTGGAACGCTTCGTATTTATTTTTTATCCCGAAAAGCATCGAAACGCAGCAACTTTCGTCGGGCTCTTCGATTTTTATGGGCTGAAAGCGGCGGGCGAGCGCTTTATCGCGCTCGATTGACGCGCGGTATTCGCTCGGCGTGGTCGCGCCGATAAGCCTTATCTCGCCGCGGGCGAGGGCGGGTTTAAAGATATTTGAGGCGTCTATCGCGCCTTCGGCACCGCCTGCGCCGACGAGGGTATGAAGTTCGTCGATAAACAGTATCACATCGCCGCAGGCACGGGCTTCTTCGAGAATATTTTTGATTTTCTCTTCAAATTCTCCGCGATATTTCGTACCCGCGAGGGTATTGGAAAGTTCGAGGGACATTATACGCTTATTTTTTAGTTCGGGCGGAACGTCGCCGCTTGCTATACGAAGAGCAATCCCTTCGACGACGGCGGTCTTCCCTACTCCCGCTTCACCGACGAGCACGGGGTTATTTTTTGAGCGGCGCAGGAGAACGCTTATAAGTCTGTCTTCCTCGTTTTGCCTTCCTATCACGGGGTCGAGAGCGCCTTCGCGCGCTTTTTCGGTAAGATCAAGGGCGTTGGCATCGAGTATCGGAGTCGGGACTTTTTGTTTTTTTGCCGAGCCAAACGCGTATTCGTCGCCGAAGAGTAAGACGGCGTCGTTTTTCAGTTTTTCGGCGTCGGCGCCGCTTAAATTCATTATCCGCACGGCGACGCAGTCTTCGCGTAATATCGACAGAAAAATCCTTTTCGGCGTTACGGCTTCATTTTTAAAGGAAGCGAGCGTCAGCACGCGGCGGCAGACGGGTGTCATATCGTCGAAGGTCAGCTCGGATTTCGAGCCCAATACCGTCGCGCCCGAGATCCTTTCTCGCACGGAAGGATAACTTAGCCCCGCGGAAAACAAGAGCTTTTTTATATCGGTTTCGCGGCATTTTAAAAAGGCGAGCAGAAAATGCTCGGTCCCGACGTAGCTGTGGCCGAGAGCGCGGGCTTCGGTCATCGCGAGCGAGACGAGTTTTTTGGTTTCCGGCGTGAAGCGCTTCGACATATCGTTCATAGGCGTTTCTCCCTTCGGTTCATCTTTAAGATTATGAAAAAAGAGCAAAAAAGGTTTTAAATCCTCTTTATTTTTTAAATTCCTTATGTTATAATAATTACAACTATAAAGAAGGAGGAACGAGAGATGGCGGAAAAGGTTATCAGAAAGAAAAAAGATCTTTCGAAGGGCATCGCTTATATTTTCGTTACGCTCGTTATTTATATCCTTTTATGTAGTCTCGTCGGCGGATACATATATTATTCATTCAAAAGCACGGCGAAGAGCGTAAACAGATATTCAGTAAGCATAAAATACGACGACAAGACGCTTCACACCATAAAAGTCGGGGACGCGAACAACGAATACGGGCTTTACGTTCCGTTTTCGATCCTTACCGACATTTGTTCTTTCGGGCTCGCGGCGGACGGCGAGGACGTTACGCTGTTCCTTATCGGCACGAACAACAGGATAGAATGTAAGAGAAATTCGTCGCTTATCGTTATCAACGACAACCCGATAAGGATATCGGCGCCGATACTTTATGAAAAAGGCGATTATCTTATCCCCGTCGTGCTGCTCGAAAACTATATCGTCGGGCTTGACGTGAGCTATGACGACGACAAGATGGTTTGTAACATCGTCGCGAGCGTGAATAAATCGAGCGTGGCGCTGTCGATGCAGCTGCCCGACGGGATGAGCAAATATGACTTCCCCGATTCGTATAAGTATTATACGATGGATAAGAGGGAGAACGAAAATCAATAATAAAGGATTTTGAAAGGTGGCGAGGTTATGCCTTTGGTTAAAGCACAATGCACTAACTGCGGAGCAACGCTTGACGTTGACAGTGCGCACGACGCAGCCGTTTGTAAGTTCTGCGGTACGCCGTTTATCGTCGAGAAGGCGATAAACAACTATAACACGACGAACGTAACGAACATACACACCGACAATTTAAGCATAAACGCAAACAGCATAGACGACATGGCACGCGCCGCCGATACGTTTATGACGCTTAAAGATTACGTTTCCGCGGAGAAGATTTATAGGAAGCTTACCGAAACGGCGCCTTACGATTCGCGCGGCTGGTGGGGACTTGTCAGAATAAAAACAACGGATTTTTCGGATTATCTTATAACCGAAGAAGAATACGCGGAAATAGCCGATATTTGTGATAAATACAAAACCGTTGCAGAAAAATCCGATATTATAGAAAAGCAAGCGATTATTCAGGAATATGAGTCTAACATCGTAAAAACATACGATGAATATTACGAAGAATATAATAGAAACCTCGAAATAATAAATAACCATGTTTCAAAAATAAAATCCAAGCAAACTGACTTGAATCAAAAGAATCAAAAATCAAATAAAAATAAAAAAATATCGGTTATAATAATGGCTTTCGCTATGCTAATAGCAGATATACTGTTAATAGTGTTAGTCAAAACTGACTTTGCCGCATCATTTTTTATTGTCTTTATAACCATTTTGATATTTTTCACAGTAAAAGTTTGGATTCAAGAATCAATAAAGAATGCCACTTCCGAATGTAATAAACAGTTAAAACTTTTGGACAAAAAACATACGGCCATTGTTGCAGACAATAGCATATACATTGACCATTTCGGCAACTGTTTTGTATGGACGCCGAGTTTCAACAAGAATTTAGTTAAATCACTACGCAGAAACAATGAAAAAGACGACAGCTGACGGCTGTCGTTTTTTGTTCGGCGAAAAATTGAAAATTGGCGTCATGCGGCGCGTCGGGGACGCCGCGCCCTACACTTGCGGGAACTATCGGCGAGGAAAAATCGTGTCAGACGAGGAAACGAGCCGCGAGCGCGCCC
>JAZUJV010000252.1:0-3058 GCA_045642945.1 Eubacteriales bacterium
TGCTTCCTCATTTTCTGCATATACTTTATCATATTATGTGCAGAAAATCAATAGTTTTCTGCATATACTTTTGAATTTTATATGCAGAAAACAGGTCTTTTACTTATTATTTCCCGCGAAAGTTTACTTTCGCGCATTTTAAAGCTTTTCGCTTCCTTTTCCCGAAAAGGAAGAAAAATACAATAAAAAATCATCCCAAATAAATTTTCCAGACGATTATCGACTTCGCGCGCTGACCGCCGACGAATTTGGTAAAATCGCTGTAAGTGATGACGGCTTCGTTCTCGCCTATCGCGGCGATTCCCGTCTTAAAGCTTGCTCTAAACAAAACAAGCGGGCTGACGCCCGCAAGCTTGCCAATAAAATTTGGCGACGGGAATCGTTCTCGCCTGCGGGCTCGGTCGGGGTCGGCTCTGACAGTCCCCCGGACTGTCATTCACTACCGACCCTTCGATTCCCGTCTTAAAGCTTGCTCCAAACAAAACAAACGGGCTGACGCCCGCTGTTTTGTTTGGAGCAAGCGACGGGAATCGAACCCGCACGGTCAGCTTGGGAAGCTGAAGTTCTGCCACTAAACTACGCCTGCGTGAGAATCATTATACCCGCCGTTTACGCCTTTGTCAATAGCGAAGACCGTCGAATGTAAAAAAACGGAAAAAATAAAAGACTTTACAAACCCGCTTGTTGATGTTATAATATAAAAAACAAAAAAATTCGCTTATAAAAGGAGATTCCAAAATGTCTTTCTTCGATTCTCTTAAAAAAGCCGCCGATAACGTAGTAAAAGCCGTCGGCAACGAAACCAAAGAATTCGTCTTCGACTCCATTCCCACCAACCTCGCCGAGCTCAAAGCCCGTCCCGAAGCCAATCTGTCAGACCCGTTCGGCGTAGTCGCGCTCTATATCGTCTCCCTCTGCATCTACCCCGCGAACAGCGACGCTTCCTTCGAAATGGTCGACTTTCTTAAAGGTCCGAGCCCGCTTTCTCCTATGGAAAAGAGCTTTATAAAAGACCGTTTCTCCGACAAGGATTACGTCCCCCGCTCCTATTTCAAAGGCGCGACCCCCGATAACAACTATACTCCCGCCGAGCCCGTAACGATAGCCGTTTCCGAGCTCGCGCACAGCCACGATGTCGGCGAAAACCGCGTAACTCTCTATATAACCTCCGGCGGTGCCGACAGCCCCCGCGGAATCACTCTCCGCAAAAAACCCTCCACCGGCGAATGGTTTATCGAGAACGACCCGGGCTCCCTCGCAGGCATCCGCGTGCCGAAGGCTGCGGATCCGTGGGCTTGATTTAATAGAAAAATTATACATTATAAGGGCAGGGAAATCCCTGCCCTTTTTTCTGCCTTTCTCTTAGATATACCGCTTAAAAATAGCCGGCAAAAATACCGTAATATTCATAATACCCCTTGCAATCGTTCGCGTTTCGGTATATAATAAACAAGATGTTGGAGGTGCGGTATGAATTATATCAGCGTTCGTGAAGCGGCAGAAAAATGGGATATGACGGCTCGCAGAGTCCAAGTTCTTTGCAACAGCGGAAGAATTGACGGCGCTCAACGTGTCGGCAACGTTTGGACTATTCCAGAAAATGCTGATAAGCCGATTGATGCACGCAAAAAAGTGATTGACCAGAAATCAAAGGTGAACTCCAATATTGCTATTGAGCGTGTTTGGGCAATGCCCAATAAAAACACTTTTGAGATTAAACCCATTCACGATTTGATTGTCGATGAACTGACTGACGGAGTTTGGATTGATCCGTTTGCGAACAGAAATAAACTTGCTTCCATAACGAACGATCTTAGCATGGAATTTGACACGGACTATCATCTGGACGCTTTTGATTTTTTGAAAATGTTCGATGATGATTCTGTTGACGGGGTATTATATGACCCCCCTTATTCTCCGCGCCAAGTAAGTGAATGCTACAATAATGTAGGGTATAATGTTACTTGGGACACTACGAAAGCGTCGTTTTGGGGAAATCATAAAAGAGAAATATCGCGAATTGTCAAAATCGGAGGGAAAGTAATCACTTTCGGTTGGAACAGCGGCGGAATAGGATACAAATACGGTTTTGAGATACAAAAAGTTCTTTTGGTTCCGCACGGCGGATGGCACAACGATACAATTTGCACTGTTGAGGTTAAAACACACGAAGGCGAGGCAACTTATACGAAAGACAGCAAAAAGGCGGATACTCAAAAATCGGTAAAAACGACCGATGCCGATAAAAAATTGATATCTTTCCTTGACCGTCTGCCAAAAGATTTTTGGGATTTCAAAGAAGAAAACACGAGAGAGTATACTCATGGGATACATAGCTATCCCGCTATGATGGTCTGCCCTATAAGCCGAAATATCCTCAAAATCATGAAAAACATAATACCCGTTTCGTCTTTGATGGACCCCTTTTCCGGCTCGGGCACCGTTCTTGTCGAAGGTATGCTTGCCGGAATTCCTCGTATAATCGGCAATGATATAAACCCGCTGGCGTTGTTTTTGGCAAAAGCTAAAACAACTTTCGTTGATATAAATACGCTGCAATTTGCCGCAAACAATCTTCTGGTTTCAATTAACGGCAGATACGAGCAATATTTATTACAGATAGATTCCGTTGATGATGTTCTAATTAACGCTTACGGGCTCGATTTGACGTCCAAAAACGGCTGGGGAGATGACGCACCGCGTTATCTTGCAGAGTATTGTGCAAAAAACAATATTGATATAAAAATACCTTCGTTTAAAAATATCGGATATTGGTTTAAGCCAAGAGTAATTTTGCTTTTGCAAATAATAAAAGATGAAATCAACAAGATAAACGATAAAGCTATACGCGATTTTGTTTTTGTTGCATTCAGCGAATCAATTCGTTTGGTTTCTAACCGCAGGAACGGAGAATTTAAAATGTTTCGAATGCCGCCTGCGAAAGTCGAAACATTCGTTCCCGATGTTATTAAAGAATTTTCAACGGTTTTGAAACGAAATATCGAAAAAATGAATTCTTTTGTTGAAGCTTGCTTGGATGTAGGAACGAACAGCGAAG
>JAZUJV010000253.1:0-4928 GCA_045642945.1 Eubacteriales bacterium
TTTCGGAACGTAGTTGTCTTTATACGAATCACCGCAGTATTTGCAGGTGTGCTCGGTGTAGCCCTCGGCTTCGGTAGTGGGAGCGACAACTTTTGCGGTGTAGCTGTGCGGGACCGTGTCAAGTATAAGTCCGCATTCTTCGCATTCGCGGCCTTCCGAACATTCGGGGTCATCGCAGGTGTGCTCGTGTCCCCAAACGACGTGTAAACGGGAAATATTATCACAGTTATTAAAATCCCATTTCCAACCATTTGGTCTGCTTTCGGGTTCAGCATAAATGGTGTGTGTTGAATCTGTAAAGAATAATATATTAGAACCTACATTGATGACATTTGCCGGTATATACAACGCGGTTAATTTAGAACATTCATAAAAAGTTGCAAATCCGAGAGTCTTTAATCCGCTGCCGAGGTCAACGTAGGCAAGCGCAGAACAACTGATGAAAGCACCATCACCAACAGTATCCATCGAATCCGGCAGTACGACTTTTTTAAGAGCGGAATCCTGTTCAAAAGCGTAATTACCGATTGTTTCAAGCCCTTCCCTGAATTTAACGGTAGTAAGGTTTTTGTTGTTTGCGAAAGCGTTGTCGCCTATCGTGATAAGTGATTCCGGAAGCGTTGCGTTAATAAGCGCGTCTTTGTTGAAGGCGTACGCCGCTATCGTTTCAACGGAAGTGCCGAAGGTAACATAAGCCAAAGCAGTGCAGTTTTCAAAAGCATGTTCATCAATAAGTTTTACGGAATTGCCTATGACTGCCGTATTGAGCAGGTCGCAGGAGGAAAACGCATATTTGCCGATAGTTCTTAAACCACTGCCGGTATTAAGCGTTGCTATCTTATCGCAATCATTGAAAGCGTAATCGCCGAGAGAGGTAAGCGTGTCGGGAAGCGTCATCGAGGTAAACGAATCACAGTTTTGGAAAGCGTAATCGTCTATCTTTTTTAGTCCGGTGCCGAAATTTATCGTCGAGAGAACGGCACAGTCGTCAAAAGCGTAGTTGCCTATTTCGTTTACCGAATTGGTGAGCGTTATCGAGGGGAGCAGGTCGCAGTTGGCGAAAGCGTATTGACCTATGGTTTTAACCTTCGTTCCGAGCGTAACGCTTGTAAGCGCGGAAAAATTCCTGAACGAGTTGTCGCCGATATAGGTAACGGAATTACCGATAACGACATTTTGTATCTCGGAAGAATAGGCGTTCCACGGGCGGATCGAAGTGTTCGCGTAATCGTACATCTCATAGCTTCCGCTTATCGTAAGCGTTTTCGATGTGGAGTTATAGCTCCACGTCGTTTCGTCGCCGCATATGCCGGATGAGTCCGCACCGGCGGAAAAGGTAAGCATCCCGCAGCATAAAATCACTGCAAGAAAAAGGGCTGATAATCTTTTCATAATGTCCTCCGTTAATATTCCGAAAAATCGGTTTTTCATATTGTATCACATAAAATGACTTGTGTCAATAGCGCGGCGCTGTTTTTACAAGGTTTATCACGGCGCTTAAAATGATAAAATATTAACAAGTGAGGTGATGAAAGTGAAAGAAAAATATAAAAGCGAATACGAAGCGCTTGGGCTCAATATTGTGTTTTACCGAAAGCGCAAGCGTCTTACACAGCTCCAGCTTGCGGAGCTTATCGACGTTGACAGAAGCCATATATCCGCGATAGAACTCGGCAACGTAGGGGCGAGCCTCGATGTTATATTCCGCCTTTGTGAAATTCTCGATATCACTCCCTCCGAACTGTTTGATTTCAGAAAATAGATAAAGCCGTTGCTTTTCGGTTCGTGTGCAATAAAAAACGCGCCTTCGTTTTTGCGAAAGCGCGTTTTCGTTTTATTCTTTTATATGTAGTTTTTTGAAAATTATCAAGTGTGTTCTTAATAATTCCCCCGCGAAAACTTGTTTTCACGCATTAAAAGCTTTTTTGCATACTTTTTTCACGAAAAAAGTATGGCGCTTTCTTATCACAAAAACTCAATTATCCCCTCTGTGATATCTTATTTTCATGTGCTCCGAAGCGTTGTTCAGAACGTTAAGCAGCGCCTTGTCGGATTCTTCCTTCACCGTGTCGGTGATTTTCTTGTTCGCTTCCTTTAAGATCTTCGCGTCTTCGCCCGCGAGGATGCGCGCGTCGTACTCATAAAGTATCTTGCGCCCGCTGTTCCAGACGGCGTTCTGATACCTTTCGTCGAGCAAAATCGCCGTGTTGTAGTGCGCGTCCGTGAGCGCCGCGATAAGCCTGCTCTGCCAGTACATGTTGTCCGTATCGACGTTCGCCGAAGTTCCGCTGATATAAGCGGGAAGCTCGTCGACGTTTACATAGAACGGGAAGCAGGCGGTAAATCCGCTTCCGCCCATCGACATCCATTCGATGCCGCGTATTTCTTCGGGCATCTTGCCGCGGATCTGAAGAATCCCGCAAACGTCGCTGTTCGGAACGCCTATCGTGCGGTATTTGCCCTTTTTCGCCGCCGTACTGTCGTAGGGATTGTAAGGCGTGCCCTGATAATAGGAGCCGAGCAGATATCTTACTTCCTCGACGGTAACCTTTCTTTCGGGCACGAACGACCACGGAATATCGTTGCTTTCGGGGTTGTAATCCGCGTTCGGGCTGTCGAAATCGAAGCTGTTTTCAAGAAAATGCCTTGCCATATACCAAGCTCTCGGCGTGTTGTATATGTGGTCGGAATCGCTTGCCGAGCCGAAAGCGAGCCTCGGGTTGAAAACGTCGCCGCTTCCGGTATAAAGGTCGTATTTCTCCGCGAATTCTTTAAGATCCGCCGAACAGAGATTGTCTTTCTTCGCGCCGTAAGCGTCGTCGAAATCAAAATTGTCGAGCCCGAACTGGTTGGGCATGATAACTACTCTGTCGTCGGGAACTCTGCGCGCTATCCAGTGATGCCCGCCGATGGTCTCGAGCCACCATACCTCGTCCGCGTCGTTGAAAGCTATCCCGTTCGCCTCGTAGGTCCCGTATTTTTCGAGCAATTCTCCGAGCCTCAAAACGCCCTCTCTCGCGCTTTTGATATAGGGAAGTACGAGCGTTACGATGTCTTCTTCGCCGATGCCGCCCGTGACTTCTTTGTTTTTACCCTTTTTAGGTTGATAAACGACGTACGGGTCCGCCCCGATAACTCTCGGGTTGCTCGTGATAGTCTCCGTCGCGGTCATTCCGACGTTCGCCGCGTTTATCCCGCACGCGGGCCATATCCCGTTCGTCTTCGTGTCGACGCCGGGACAGCTCGTGTATCTCATCGGGTCATCCGGAAGCTCTATCGTAAGGTGAGAAATAACGGTTTTGTATTTTCTCGGCTGCTTTTCGGGCTTGATGACCTTTATCTGCTTCGCCGAAAAATGTCCGTCGTCGTTCCTTGAAATAATGGTAGAACCGTCGTTCGTAGCCTTTTTTCCGGCTAAAATCGTAGTGCAGGGCATAATATGTTCTCCTCCGTTTATTTAAGAATAATTTGTTTCGTTCTGAAATCGCAAAGTCTGTTGTCGAACCCCGTGTTGTCCGACCAAAGTCTTAAATCGGTCTTCGCTTTAAGCTTGCCGCAGCTCGCTTCCACCTCGTAATCGCCGTAGAACCCGCGGAAATTGAACCGCTTGTCGACTACCGCGCTTGTTTCGGTGTGCCACTTTTTGTTTATAAGCTCGTCAATGGCTTTGTAGGCGGGCTTCGGCGTGCAGTCTCTTCGAATGAGCCCACCGAAAAGCTTGTTTTCGCTCTTGTATGCCGACCCGTCCGCAAGGTTCCACCAGACGATAGAGCTGACGGGCTTCTGAGAAAACCAAAGCGTGTAAAGCCGCTTGACCAACTCGCCCTGCAACTCCTCGTCGTGCGCGTCGTTCGACCATGAGGGCACGGTTATCTCCGAAATGCTTATCGGCAGCCCGAATTCGCCGTATTTGTCGAAAACGTCGAAAAGGCGTAGCGGGTTCGCGATAGTCTCCAACTCCTTGTCGCAGGTCTCGGGGCTCGCGTAGCAGTGATACTGCATCCCGATACCCTCGATAGGCGCGCCCTTGGCGATGTTGTCCTTCAAAGCCATGTAATAAAAGCTTCTGTGTCCCTTGTAATAAGGCGTCGAGAAGGATTCATACCCGCCCTCGTTCCAAAAAAGCCTCGTGTTCGGGAAATATCTCTTCGCAAGCTCAAAAGCCCATTTTTCGTGGTCTTCTTCGTCGGTGATCTGTAAATTCCTGCTCGCGTACCCGGGATATGCGTTCTTGTATATGAACATCATCTCGTTTATAACGTCCATATCCTCGAAATCGTCCGCGTACCTTTCGGCTATCGCTTTGACACGCTTTTCGATAAGCAGTTTTAATTCCCGATTGTCTTCGGGTATCCAGTCGGGCTGAAAAGAATTGTAAACGAGACAATGCCCCTTCATCCTCATCCCGTTGTCCTTACAGAATTTAACCGCCGTGTCGAGCGGGGGACGTCTGTCGATGTGAACGCAGCCCTCTTCAAACCTCGGCTTGCCCTTTTCGGGCTCGAGAGTGTCCCAGTAAAGCGGTATCACGGCGTAGTTGAAAACGTTTTTGAACTTCTTTTCAAACTTTTCGTTCATCTTCGCGTCGTCGTACCCGCCGAGATAAAACGTCGTGCCGCCGAAACGGAACTCGTGGCTCTTCTGCTTGACCTTTACCTTTACGCCGTCAAGCTTGTTGCCTTCACCGTCGACGAAAGTAAGCGCAAACTGCCCCTTTCTGTTCTGCTCGGTGTCGCGCTCGATCTTGTCTTTTACGTAATAATCGAAAGAGTCGTATTTTTTAATGACCTCTTCAAGCTTGTTTGGCATATTCCGCTCCCGAAAGCATAAGTGCTTTTCGACTATATTTATATTTTCCCGCGAAAGTTCACTTTCGCGCTTTAAAAGCTTTTTTGCTTACTTTTTTCATCGAAAAAAGTAAGGGAGAA
>JAZUJV010000254.1:0-3683 GCA_045642945.1 Eubacteriales bacterium
AAACAAATCCCGTTTTGTCGAGCAGGCAGGGGCACGTACCTTTTGGTCGTACTTACCTTGAATATGTACCTTTTGGTCGCTCTTATACAATAAAAAAGCATCGCTTTTGCGATGCCTTTTTTATTGGTGGAATGAAGAGCACCTTCGGTGCATGAAAAATGAAGCAGGGCTTCGCCCTATGAAGCGTGCCTCGCGGCACACTGAGAAGGACGGAGGTGCGCTTCGCTTCATGGCGGCTTCGCCGCCGCTTCACGCGAGCGGAGCGAGTGCCTCATGCGAACGTAGTGAGCGCATCGTTAAATTATTATGTAACAACCCGCACAACTTCACTTTCCCGTCTCCCCGACATCACTTTACAAGCAAATAAATTCGTAGTATAATATAATATACAAACTCACTTTCGCCGATACGTTCCGGAGGCTTATATGAAGGGCGACAAAAAAATCCTGATCGCGTTTATTCTCAATCTCTCGTTCTCGGTGTTCGAGCTGTTCGGCGGTCTGTTTACGAATTCCGTCGCCATTCTCTCGGACTCCGTGCACGATTTCGGCGACGCCGTTTCCATCGGGCTGTCTTATTTTCTCGAAAAGAAAAGCCGCGCCGATGCGGACGACGCCCATACTTACGGATACCGCCGTTATTCCGTTCTCGGCGGTTTTATCACCACGGTCATACTGATCGTCGGCTCGATAGTTATGATAGCGCAGGCGATCACCCGAATCGTTTATCCGTCGGATATCGACTATCGGGGGATGATATGGCTCGCTTCTGTCGGCGTGATCTTGAATTTCGCCGCCGCGTTCTTTACTCGGGACGGCGACTCTATCAATATGAAATCGGTCAATCTGCATATGCTCGAGGATATTCTCGGCTGGGCGGTCGTGCTTGTCGGCGCCGTTATTATGAATTTCACCGATTTCGGACTTCTCGATTCGCTTATGAGCATAGGCGTCGCCGTGTTTATCCTTATCGCCGCGATAAAAAATCTTATAGCGGTTTTGAACATCTTTCTCGAAAAAACACCCTCGGATATAGATATCAACGATTTAAAGAGCCACCTTGCGGGGATAGAAGGGGTGGAGGATATTCATCATCTGCACGTCAGGAGCATCGACGGTTACAATCATTACGCCACGCTTCACGTCGTAACGAACGCGGCGGATCTGCCGAGTTTAAAGGCGAAGCTTCGCGAAGAGCTTGCCGAGCATAATATCGTTCACGCCGTTATCGAGACCGAAAATATAAGCTGCGGCGACGTCGAATGCCGCCCCGATTACGTGTCCGGCTCCGCCTCGGGGCATCATCACCACGGTTAAAATCCGCAGTTGATTGCAATTTGCAAACAACTGAAATCAAAAGCAAAAGACGGAAATTCTATATGTTGCTCATCAATTTATTACGAAGCCGAAGAATAAAGGCGTTTCCCAAAACAGGGAACGCCTTTTTGCTTTTCTCTTGACAAAGCACGCCTTATGAAGTATAATAAGTATAACAAATCATACTTTTGGAGCGAAATAATGGAAACACCGAACGGAAAATACGCATGGACCGCGACGGTCGGCGAAAAAGGTCAGATAGTCATACCCAAGCAGGCGCGCGAGCTTTTCGGCATCAAGCCGGGCGACACGCTGCTTTTGCTCGGCGACAGATTTTTGGGAATAGCGATACCGCCGAAGGAACAGACCGAAAAATTCTACGATAATATCTTCGGAGGCGAAAAATGATAGTCGCTGAGCTTAAAAACGTAACCAAGCAATATCCCGCCTTCCTCCTCGACAATATCTCCTTCTCGCTTGAAAAGGGCCGAATCTGCGGCTTTATCGGGCGCAACGGGGCGGGGAAGACCACGACGATTAAAGCGATGCTGAACCTTATCTCGATAAGCGGCGAGGTAGACTATTTCGGAGCTCCGCTTCTCGAAAACGAGGCCGAGATAAAACAGAAAATCGGTTATTCGAACGGCGTGATAAGCTATTACCCGCGCAAAAAAATAAAAGATATCGTCGCCGTAACGAAAACCTTTTATCCGTCGTGGGACGATGCCGCCTATAAAAAATATCTCTCGCTCTTCGAGCTTGACGAGAACAAAGCCCCGCGCGAGCTTTCCGAGGGCATGAAGGTCAAATTAAATCTCCTTCTCGCGCTTTCCCATAAAGCCGAAATTTTGATCCTCGACGAGCCGACGAGCGGGCTCGACCCGTTCTCCCGCGACGAGCTTTTGGAGCTTTTCATAAAGCTCAAAAACGACGGAATAACGATCCTTTTCTCGACGCATATAACCTCCGATCTGGAAAAATGCGCCGACGATATCGCCTATCTCCGCCGTGGAAAACTCTTCGCCTGTATGCCGAAAGCCGATTTTATAAAAGAATTTTCGAAAGAAAACGAAACTCTCGAAGAGACGATTTTACGCATCGAAAGGGGAGAATAAAATGAAAAATCTGCTAAAAAAAGAGCTCAAGCTCACGGCGTCGCCGCTCTCCTTCTGCTTCATCGCCTTCGGGCTCATGGCGCTTATCCCGAACTATCCTATCCTCGTCGGCGCGTTTTTCGTCTCCTTCGGCATCTTCCATACCTTCCAATCCGCGCGCGAGAACTCCGATATTCTCTATTCCGCGCTCCTTCCCGTCAAAAAATCCGACGTCGTCAAAAGTAAATTCATCTTCTGCGTCTTCATCGAGCTATGCGGATTTGCCGTTATGCTTATCGCTTCACTCGTCCGTATGACGCTTTTAAAAGACGCTGTACCTTACGCAAACGGTGCGCTGATGAACGCGAATTTCGTCTTTCTCGGCTTCGCGCTCGCCGTCTTCGCGGCGTTCAACCTTATCTTCGTCCGCGGATTTTTCAAAACGGGCTATTATTTCGCGAAGCCCTTTATCCTCTTTATCGTCGTCGCCTTTTTGATAATCGGCGTCGCCGAAACGCTCCACCATATTCCGTATTTTGCCGCTCTCAACTCCGCGGGCTTCGAAAATCTCCCGTTACAGCTGATAATACTCCTATGCGGAGCGATAATTTATATTTTAATAACCCTTCTATCGCTTAAACTTTCCGAAAAAAGCTTTTCGAAAATCGACCTGTAAGGAACAAAAAATGAACGACGAGCTTTATCTTGAACTGAAAGACACGGCGTGGGAATTCAAAGGCGTCGACCACGACCGCCTTATCGCCCGTGCGATAGTTTTCGACGACGAAAAGAATCTCTATTTCGTTCGCGCCGTGCGCGACGACGCTTTCGGAAAATGCACCCTCATCGAGACCTCCGGCGGAGGCGTCGAAAATGGCGAAACGCCCGAAACCGCAATAATCCGCGAGCTTAAAGAAGAGCTCGGCGCCGACACCGAAATAATCGCGAAAATCGGCGTCGTCAGCGACTATTACAACCTTATCCGCCGCCACAATATCAACAACTATTTTCTTTGTAAAATCGTCTCCTTCGGCGAAAAGCATCTTATGGAGGACGAGATCAACGACTTCCACCTCTCGACCTTGAAGCTCACCTTCGACGAAGCCGAAAAAGAATATCTCTTGCGCTCCTCCGCCCCCCTCGGCTCCCTCATCGCTTCCCGCGAACTCCCCGTCTTGCGAAAAGCGAAAGAGGTGCTTTTTTCGTGAAAAAAGCAGACAAAAAAGCCCTTCCTTTTTGAAAAAAGGAAGCGAAAAACTTCACACCTTTTTCG
>JAZUJV010000255.1:0-9761 GCA_045642945.1 Eubacteriales bacterium
CCGGCGGCGGCAGCCTTGAAAGCGTTGAAGGTTTCGGTAAGGTTGCCGTTATAGCCGACTATGAAGGAGCCGGCGGGAATAACGACGTCGGTCTTTTCGCCGACGATGGGATCAGCAGAGCTTGCGCGTCTGCCGAGCGTATCATTATAATAAGTAACGATACCGTTTTCATCGCAGATGGCAACGGCAAAGTAGTTCATATCTTTTTCCGCGCCTGCGAATATAGCGGTAAACGCGCCTATGGTAGTGTCTTTTTCGGCATACCATACGCAGTTTTTGTTGCCGTGTTCATAACCGGCAACGTCAAGGGGTATCGCGCCTTCAGGCATAGCCGCGGAAGCGAACACGAGGCAGGAAGCCGCTACCGTGAATATCACGAGAAGTATCGCGATTGATCTTTTGGCAAGATTCATAGTTTTTCTCCTTTTTATAATATATTTGTAAAGACATTATACAAAAACAACAATAAAATGTCAATATGGTAGTAATGTTTTTCACATATATTTATAAGAAATATTATGGCAAATCGGAAGCAAAAAACGGGCGGAAATAAATTCCGTCCGATTTTTAATTATTTTGGCAATATTCCATGCTTTTTTAATATCGGATAGACCGCGGAGATAGGCAATCCGATTATCGTGAAGAAGTCGCCTTCGACACGTTCGGCGAGGATGCAGCCGCGCTCCTGGATTCCGTAGGCGCCCGCTTTATCGAGCGGCTCGCCCGTGGCGACGTAGGAATCTATCTCTTCCTCCGAAAGCTCGCGGAATTTCACCTTTGCCGAGACGGCATACGCCTCGGAAGACGTTTCCGTTACGACGGCAAACCCCGTGATGACCTCGTGCGAAGAGCCGGAAAGCTTTAAAAGCATATCCTTCGCGCTGCTCGCGTCCTTCGGCTTTCCGAGTATCTCTCCGTCAACGCAGACGACGGTATCGGCGCCGAGCACGACGGCGCTTTTATCGCCGAGCTTTTTAAAGACGCCTTGCGCCTTTAAAAGCGCGTTTTCGCGCACTAAAGCTTCGGCGCTTTCGGCGTTTTTATATTCGTCGGCGTCGGAGGGGCAGACCTCGTATTCATATCCGGCGGTATCGAGTATCTCGCGGCGGCGCGGCGAAGCAGAGGCGAGTATAAGACGCTTTACCATTTCATCGAATCGAGCCAATCGCCTTCGAAAAGCTCTATAAGCCCTTTGTCGCAGGCGGAGGCGAGATGCGGGTCTATCGGAAGCTTGGCGAGCTTCGGGATGCCGTATTCGGCGGCGATGGATTCGACTTTGCTTTCGCCGTAGATATGATGCTCTTTGCCGCACTCATCACATTTGAAATATGAGAAGTTTTCGACGATGCCGAGTATCGGAATATTCATAAGCTCAGCCATTTTGGCGGCTTTTTCGACTATCATCGAGACGAGGTCCTGGGGGCTGGTAACGATGACCATGCCGCTGACGGGGATAGACTGGAAAACGGTAAGCGGAACGTCGCCCGTGCCGGGAGGCATATCGATAAACATAATATCCTGATGTCCCCACGCGACGTCTGTCCAGAACTGTTTTACGCAGCCCGCGATGACAGGTCCGCGCCACGCGACGGGGTCGGATTCGTTTTCCAAAAGAAGGTTGACGGACATAAGCTTGATGCCCGTTTTGGATTCGGGCGGGACCATGGCGCCGTCTTCGGTTCCGGTAACGCCGCCTTTTACACCGAAAATCTTCGGGATTGAAGGTCCGGTAACGTCGGCGTCGAGGATACAGACGTTTTTGCCGTCTCTCTGCGCGTTCACGGCGAGAAGAGAGGTTACGAGAGATTTGCCGACGCCGCCTTTTCCGCTGACGACGGCGATGACTTTATCAATTTTGCTGCCGTGTCCGAGGGGCTCGATAAGGCTTTCGGGCTGACGGCTTCCGCAGTTGGCGGAGCAATTTGCGCAATCGTGGGTACATTCGCTCATTTTAGTTTCTCCTGTTTAATATCCGAGGGATTTAAGATAATTTATACTGATCTCGGCACATTCCATTCTGGAAAGTCCCATAGAGGGCTCGTCCTGTTCGACGATGAACCAGCAAGTTTCCGCCTCGATAGCGGCTTCACAGATAGATTTTATATCCTGAACGCCTTTGCCGAGCGGGCGGTATTCGAAGCCGGTAAGATTATCGCGCGGGAGACCTCCGCCGATAAGGCCGTACATACCTTCGGTTTTTTCGCCGAAATAGTCTTTAAGATGTACGAGCGGGCAGCGGCCTTTATATTTTTTAAGATATTTCGCCGGATTTTCGCCCGCGACGGCTACCCAGCAGGTGTCCTGTTCGGTCTTTAAAAGATTTTCGGGGATATCTTCATAAAGCTTATCGAAGCCGTAAACGCCGTTTTCATCCTTTACGAACTCGAAGTCGTGGTTATGATAGCTCATCGTGATACCCGCGTCTGCCGCCATTTCGGCAAATTTGCGGATATCCTTGACGGTGTTTTCGTAGTTCTTTCCGCCGGGTCTGTCGTCCTCACCGAGCCACGGAACGGCGATATCCTTACAGCCTATCGCTTTATAGTCGGCGACGACCTTTTTCATATCGGCGCGCATCTCGGCGATACCGACGTGTGCGCCCGCGGGGGCAAGCCCTATCTCGCCGAGGAGATTTGCGATTTTTTCGGGAGAATTGCCGTAAAGTCCGGCGAATTCGACGCCGTCGTAGCCGAAGGCTTTAAGTTTTTTTAAGGTGCCTTCGAAATCGGCTTCGAGGTCGGTACGGACGGAATAAAGTTCGAGTCCTATCGGTAGTTTCATAAAAATTCCTCCTTATTTTCCCTCTCGCATCGCCGACGCTATCCGCGAGGCGAGACGGACGTTGTTATAGACGAGAGCGACGTTTGAATTAAGACTTTCGCCGCCCGTTATATCTTTTATTTTCGCAAGCAGGAACGGGGTGAGTTTTTTGCCTTTTATGCCCTTTTCGTCGGCTTCTTTTATAGCTTCCTCGATGACGCGGTCGATATATTCTTTATCCATCGAATATTCTTCGGGGATCGGGTTGACTATCAGAGTGCCGCCGTTAAAGCCGAGCAAGTCGTGGGCGATAAGCGTATCGGCGATCTCCTTCGGGGTGTCCATACGGTAATCGACGCCGAAGCCGCTTTTACGCGTATAGAACGCGGGAAGCTCGTCGGTTTGATAACCTATCACGGTAACGCCCTTGGTTTCGAGATATTCGAGCGTCAGGCCGAGGTCGAGGATACTTTTCGCGCCCGCACAGACCACGGCGACTTTCGTATGCCCGAGCTCTTCGAGGTCGGCGGAGATATCCATTGTCGTTTCGGCTCCGCGGTGAACGCCGCCGATTCCGCCCGTGGCGAAGATGCGGATGCCCGCGAGGGAAGCGATTATCATCGTCGCGGCGACGGTAGTCGCGCCGTCTTTACCCGAGGCGACGAGAGCGGGAAGGTCGCGGCGGGAAGCTTTCGTTATCCCCTGCCCCGTCTTTCCGAGATATTCTATCTGTTCCTTCGTAAGTCCCGCGCAAAGCTTGCCGCCTATTACGGCGCAGGTCGCGGGAACGGCTCCGTTTTCACGGACGATTTTCTCGCATTCGAGCGCGACGCGGACGTTTTCGGGGTACGGCATACCGTGGGAGATTATCGTGCTTTCGAGGGCAACGACGGGAATATCGTTTTTAAGCGCAGAAGCGACTTCTTCGCTTAAAACTATCGGGGTTTTCATATTATTCTCCCCTTTTTGTTATATTTCGCTCGCCCATTTGCCGTTTTTGAAAACGGGAGTGGCGACGCCGTCTTTATAACCCGTTATCGTCAGGTCGTCGGAGCCGATCATAAAGTCGACGTGTATCATCGAATCGTTTACGCCGAGGGCGTGAAGCTCATCGCGCGTCATATTCTGAAAACCTTTGACGCATTCGTTATAGCCCATACCGAGCGCGACGTGGCAGGAGGCGTTCTCGTCAAAAAGGGTGTTGTAATATAAAAGCCCGCTTTCGCTTATCGCGGAATCCTTCGGGACGAGCGCGAGCTCGCCGAGCATACGGGAGCCCTCGTCTGTGCAGATAATCTTTTCGAGCGCGTCTTCGCCTTTTTCGGCGTGCCACGAAACGGCTTTGCCGTCTTTAAAGTCGATATAGAAATTCTCGACGAGAGTTCCTCTTACCGAAAGAGGCATCGCGGAGACGAGACGGCCTTCGCATTTGCCCTTCATCGGGGTCGTGAAAATCTCCTCGGTCGGCATATTGGGGTTATAGAACACGCCGTCAAGCGTATGTTCCCCGCCGCCGCACCATTTGGATTCTTTCATCAGCGAGCAGCGGAAATCAGTTCCGTTTTTGGATTTATATTCGAGATAATCGAAATTTTTGGCGTCGAGCCATTCGCATCTCGCTTTGAATGTTTCGTTCTTTTTATCCCATTCGGCGATGGGGTCGTTGTTCTCGTCGCAGAGGACGGTTTTTAAAATCGCGTCCCAAAGCTTTTCGACGGCGACGGAGGCACGGTCATTCGGGAACATCTTTTTCGCCCAAGCTTTGCCGGGGATGGCGCAGACGAGCCACTGATGTTTGTTATCCATCGCGTCGCGGTAGGGTTTTAAAAGCTTGGAAGCGGCTATCGCGGCTTTCTGGACTTTATTCTGGTTTAATCCGCCCAAGCCGTCGGGGTCTTCGCAGATAAGACGAATTCGTGCGGGGAGTATCTCGGAATCGTGTTTCGCTTTTTCGACCTCCCACGCGGGAACGTCGCAAAGCGATTTAACGGTTCGGTGGCGGTAGGCGAGTTTCGTCAGCCGCGTATCGGACCAGTCGACGCGGACTTTGGAAGCGCCGGCGCGGTAAGCCTCTTCGGCAAGAAGAGTTACGAAATCGGCGGCCTCGATATCCGTCATAATATTAAGCTGCTGGCCTTTTTGGATATTGACGCCCTGTTTTATAAGAAGACGCGCGTATTTGCGCATAAGAGATTTTTTCATTTTTTCTCCTCTTTCCATTCGTGAAGAAAGGGCAAAATACCCTTTAATACAGGCGTTTTACCCTTTTATAGTTATTTGCTTTTCTTTGCTTCGTCTTTGACTTCGGCGGGCTCGTTGGCACGCTCGATGACCGAGTTGATAGCCCATTTCTGAATCTGTATCTTCGTTCTGTCGCCCGAGGTCTCGATAAGGATCATATCGTCTTTTATCTTGACGACCATACCGACTATGCCGCCGGTGGTAACGATAACGTCGCCGATATCAAGGCTGGCGCGCATATCCGCGGTTTCTTTTTCCTGTTTTTTCTGGGGACGGTAGATAAAGAAATAGAAGACGAGCGCGAGGAGCGCGAGCGGGATTATAAGCGTAAGAGTCTGGAAAAGTCCGCCGCCTGCGGCAGTGTTTTCGCCTTCGAGAAGGAGAGCGAGAGTCTGGAATTTCATATTAAGTCTTCCTCGTTATATTTTATTCGTTTTACGTCGGTAACGACGCCGCGGGCTTCGTCGTAAGAGAAGAGCGCGCCGCGGAAGGTGGCTTTGCCGAGGGCTTGCACGCTTTTATAGCGCACGTTTTTGGTAAATCTCGGGACGGCGCAATCGTACGTCAGCCCTATCACCGAATCTTCGACGCCGACCATACCGATATCGCTGATGAACGCGCCGCCTTTTTCGGTCAAACGCTCGTCGGCGGTCTGTACGTGGGTGTGGGTGCCGAAAATTATTTTTATTTTACCGTCGAAATACTTCGCGAACGCGGCTTTTTCGCTCGTTGCCTCGGCGTGAAGATCGCAGACGGCAAGGTCGAAATTGCCTTTTTGAGAGTTTAAAAGCTTCTCCGCCGCGGTAAAGGGAGAATCGACGGGGTCCATAAATACCTGTCCGCATACCGAGATGACAAGGACGCGCAAGCCGTTTTTACATTCGGCGACGCAATATCCCTTCCCCGGTCCGTCGGGCGGGAAATTTATAGGTCTTAAAACGAAATCGTTTTCGTCGAAAAGCGGGAAAGCGGCGTATTTTCGGTAGGAATGATTCCCGCCGGTAAGCACGTCGGCGCCCGAATCGAAAAGGAGCGACGCGGTTTCTTTATCTATTCCGCTTCCGCCGCAGGCGTTTTCGGCGTTTACGATAACTAAATCGGCGTTTTCGAGTTTTTTGATTTTTCGAAGATGTTTTTCGATGAATCCGCATCCGGCATCACCGAAAACGTCGCCGACGGCAAGAATTTTAAGCATAATTACTTGGCGTAATCGACCTGACGCATCTCGCGGATGACGTTGATCTTGATCTGTCCAGGATATTCAAGCTCTTCTTCGATCTTCTTCGCGATATCGCGGGCGATAAATACCATATCGTCGTCGTTGACCTCGTCGGGTTTGACCATGATGCGGACTTCTCTGCCCGCCTGGATGGCGAAGGATTTTTCGACGCCCTTGAAGGAGGTGGCGATCTCTTCGAGCTTCTGGAGACGTTTGATGTAGGTTTCGAGGTTTTCGCGTCTTGCGCCGGGTCTCGCGGCGGAGACGGCGTCGGCGGCCTGAACTATCATAGCGACGAGCGTAGAGGGCTCGACGTCGCCGTGATGCGCTTCGATAGCGTGGACGATCTCGCGGCTTTCTTTATATTTGCGCGCGATATCGACGCCGATCTGTACGTGGGAGCCGTCGATCTCGTGGGTCATGGCTTTGCCGATATCGTGAAGCAATCCCGCGCGTTTCGCCTGCGAAGCGTCAACGCCGAGCTCGGAAGCTATCATACCCGCGATATGAGCGACCTCGATGGAATGTTTAAGAACGTTCTGACCGTAACTGGTTCTGTATTTAAGACGGCCGAGCAGTTTGACGAGTTCGGGATTCAAGCCGTGAACGCCGGTTTCGTAGGTGGCCTGTTCGCCTTCTTTTTTGATTATCGCTTCGACTTCTTTTCTGCTCTTTTCGACGGTCTCTTCGATTCTCGAAGGATGGATGCGTCCGTCGGAGATGAGTTTTTCGAGCGTCATGCGCGCGACTTCGCGGCGGACGGGGTCGAAGGTGGAGATAGCGATAGCTTCGGGAGTATCGTCGATTATAAGATCGACGCCGGTAAGAGTTTCGATAGCGCGGATGTTTCTTCCCTCTCTGCCGATTATTCTTCCCTTCATTTCGTCGTTGGGAAGGTCGACGACGGAGACGGTGGCTTCCGCCACGCTGTCGGCGGCGCAGCGCTGGATAGCGAGCGCGATGATGTTTTTGGCGTTTTCGTCGGCTTTGTCCTTATATTCCTGTTCGACTTCGACGAGCTTCATCGCCATTTCGTGGCGGGATTCGCTCTCGATGCGCTGCATCAGGATATCGCGGGCTTCGTCGGCGGACATGCCGGATATTTTCTGGAGAAGTTCCTCCTGGGAAACGATGATCTCTTCGTTTTTAAGCTTGAGTTCTTCGTTCTCTTTGATTTTTCCGTTGAGGACTTCTTCCTTTTTTTCGAGATTTTCGTACTTTTTGTCGAGGTTTTCTTCTTTTTGCATAGTCCTGCGTTCGAGACGCTGGAGGTCTGCGCGGCGCTCTTTGAGTTCGTGCTCCGCTTCGTTTTTGATTTTGAGTGCTTCTTCTTTTGCTTCTACGAGCTTTTCTTTTTTAGCCGTTTCGGCGGCTTTTTTCGCATCCTCGATTATTCTTTTGGATTCCGCCTCTGCGCTCTTTATCGCTTTTTCGGCGAGGAGCTTACGAACGAGAAATCCTACCAAGAAAAACAGGACGGCAATACCGGCGCAGATACCTATGC
Organism: Eubacteriales bacterium; assembly: GCA_045642945.1. GTDB lineage: Bacteria > Bacillota > Clostridia > Oscillospirales > CAG-382 > Coliplasma. The sequence goes on from JAZUJV010000255.1 coordinate 7,725, forward strand.
CGGCGGGGGAAGTGAGTTCCATTGTTTGTTGCCTCCTAAATATATTTATCCCGAATGCTTTCCGGCGGCGGGCAGGCAGGTTCGCGAAAGTGGCTGCGGTTGGAGCAAAAAATATATGGTGAACAGCCGTGCTTTGCTTGCTGGCAAGCCGATGTCCGACGGTTACACATCGGTATTCAGCATATTATACATCTTTTTCTACATTATGTAAAGGGGATATTTAAATAAAATTAAATATTATTATATATATTACGCTTATTGATTGACTAATCACGGAAAAAAGATTATAATATTGCCGATAAAAAACAAAAAGGCGATTTTTATGAACGGATATTATTTCGACCACGCCGCGACGGATATTCCGAGAAGCGAAGCGATAGAGGCGGCAAACGACGCTTTTACGCGGTTCGGAAACCCCGGGTCTTTGCACAAAGCGGGGATAGACGCGAAAAATATAATAGACGGCGCGAGGAAAAAGGTGGCATCCGCGCTTCGGTGTAACCCGAACGAAGTGATTTTCACGGGCGGAGGCACCGAAAGCAACCTTACGGCTATATTCGGCATCGCGAAGGCGAGGGCGAAAAGGTCGAAAACGATAGTTACCACCGACAGCGAGCATCCGTCGGTCGCCATGCCGATAAACGCGCTCGAGGAGGAAGGATATAAAGTTATCCGCCTTTCGACGCGGGACGGAAAAATAGATACGGAAGAGCTTAAAAACGCTCTTTCCGAGCCGGTGGCGCTCGTGAGCGTGATGCTCGTAAACAACGAGACGGGCGCGGAATACGACGTCGCCGCGATCAGAAAAGAGATAGACAGATCGGGCTGCGGAGCGCTTTTCCATATAGACGCAGTCCAGGGATTTTTAAAAACGAAAGACAGAAATTTAATAAAAAAGAACGCCGACACAGCGAGCATCGCCGCGCACAAGGTCGGGGGAATAAAGGGAATCGGAGCGCTTTATATCAAAAACGGCGTGAAAATTCCGCCTTTTATCCTCGGCGGCGGGCAGGAAGGCGGGATGCGCTCGGGAACGGAAAATGTTCCGGCTATCGCGGCGTTCGGCGCGGCGTGCGAAGCTTTTAGTGAAAGCGAGATCGCCCATTTCGAAGAGCTTAACGATTATACCGTCGAACTTTTAAAAAACAGCGGGCTCGATATAAAATTCAGATTGCCCGAAAAGCGCAGCAAAGCGATACTTTCCATCTCGGTAAAGGGTGCGCGGAGCGAGGTCATGTTAAACGCGCTGTCTGACAGCGGCTTTTGCGTTTCGGCGGGGAGCGCCTGCTCGGCAAAGCGCGGCGGAAGCACCGTGCTTGAAGCCTACGGCGCGACAAAAGACGAGGTCGGCACGGCTTTACGTATAAGCTTCGGGCGGGAAAACACGAAAGAAGACTGTGAAAAACTGGTCGAAAATATCGAAAACATCGCGAAAAGGTTGGTAAAATGAAAGAGATCATACTTTTAAAATACGGCGAAATAGTTTTAAAGGGCTTGAACCGCGGGCATTTTAACTCGCTTCTCGAAGCGAAGGTCAAAAAAGCTTTGAAAAAGGTCGACGGCGAGTTTACGTTCGATTACGCCCAAAGCACGCTTTGCGTAAGCTGCGGCGAGGGCAGCGACGTCGACACGGCGGTCGAAAAATTATCGCACGTTTTCGGTATCGCGACGGTTTGCCGCGGGATACAATGCGAAAAGGATATCGAGGACATAAAAAGAGTTATCACCGAGAACGTCGACGAGCTTATCGGCAGCGCCAAGACCTTTAAATGCGAGGCGAAGAGGAGCGACAAGAAATTCCCATTAAAATCCCCCGAGCTTTGCGTTATCGGCGGGGACACGATATTGACGGCTCGCCCCGATTTAAAGGTCGACGTGAATTCACCCGAAAGAACTATTATGATAGAAATTCGCGACCGCGCGGCTTTCGTCCACGGGGACGGAATAAAAGGCGCGGGCGGTGTGCCCGTAAGCAGCAGCGGCAGGGCGATGCTTATGCTCTCGGGCGGTATCGACAGCCCCGTCGCGGGGTATATG
>JAZUJV010000256.1:0-12986 GCA_045642945.1 Eubacteriales bacterium
AGCGTATGATCTTTTGGCGGGATTATGCCGGTATTACCTCTCATACATACGAAGACAACGCCATGGTGGACAATTCCCATTGCGTGTTCGGGTTTGTTCGATTTGAAAACGGTAACCTCTCGAAGCCAATTCTTCCGGAGAAAATCACAGAGTAACCCGAAAAGGAAGTCTTGGCGGAAACGTAATATCAGAAAGTCGGATAACCAATACCCAATGTAGGGTGCGGCGTCCTCGACGCACCGCATAACCTTGCTATATCACTATCTTGCGTTTAAATAAATATCCTCACCGCAAACCAACGCTGTTGTTGCAAATAACGCTCGTTCTTTCTATACCCGCACGAATCGTTTCTTGTTTATAGTGATACCGTTAAATCGTGCGGAATAACGAACCTTGTTTACTAAAATCATATTATCCCCGCGAAAACTTGTTTTCGCGCTTTAAAAGCTTTTCGCTTCCTTTTCTCGAAAAGGAAGAAAATACGATTAAAAATCATTCTACAGTATCCCGAAGCTTATCCCGATGGCGTTGTTCACCTGCCGCATAGTGTCCTCGTCAAGCTGCCCCATGCGTTCTTTAAGCCGCCTTTTGTCGAGCGTGCGGATCTGTTCGAGAAGAATTACCGAATTTTTCGCGAGCCCGCACCCGTGTAAATACCCCGTGCTCTCCGCGCCCGCTACCTCTATGTGCGTCGGCAGCTTCGTCTTTCCCGTCTTGCTCGTTATCGCCGCCGCGATAACGGTGGGACTGTGCCGATTCCCAACGTCGTTCTGAACGATAAGAACCGGCCTTATCCCGCCCTGTTCCGACCCGACTACGGGGCTCAGATCGGCGTAATATATGTCTCCGCGGCGAATCTCGCCGCCTGCGTTCGATGTCAAAATAAACACTCCTTTTTATAAGTTTATGCGCCTTTTCCTTTTCGTTCCTATTATTGCCTCCCTTTTTCTTTGATATTCCAAAAATAAAAAAGAGCCGTTTGTTACGGCTCTTTTTGGTTGACATAATCTATCTTTCTATAATCTTTTCAACAAACTCGTTGAACTGCGTGGAATATCCTTTCAAAACGAGTCTGGAAGGGAAGAACGGAAGGTTTTTGAGGTGATTTTTTCTTATAACTATCTCGTGTCTCGTGTAATCTCCCGTCCCGTATCGGAACACGATGTGCGCGTAATCGGCATTTGCCTCGTCGAGCGCGTCGATGTAATCGCTCACGCTCTTTTTCCATTCGCTTTCAAGCTGGATCCCGCTGATGTTGATTTTGTAAATGACCCTTTTCGCGAGCTCTTCCTCGCTTAAAGTATAAATCGTTTCTCCGTCGAAAAGCGCAAACCCGTCAAGTGATACTTCGAATTTTCCTTTCGGGAACATTTCTCTTAAAACCCTTGTGATTTCAAGCACATACGGCTCTGCCGCGTGCTGCTCCATGTTGTTCTTCACGGCGTCGTAAATGACGCTCCCCGTGGTGTATAAAGCCGCGCTTTCGGTGGGATATCTGTCGTTTACTACGTCTATCGCGTAAGCGCCGGTCTTGCGGTTGTAATAAACTCTCGACGTCTCGAATTTTCCGCCCTGAACGCTCCCCTCGGCAGGGTATTCGCGGTCCGCGTAGGCGTTAAGCCGCTTCTCGCTGCTTATCGCTTTTATCGGGTTTCCGATGATGAAGAAGCTTAAAACCATAAAGACCAGAGCTCCCGCGCAAACTATCGCGATGCCCTGTGCTTTTTTCTTCTCCAAACGCTTTTTTCCGAGCCCTGCGACTATGACGGCAAGTAGACATAATGCGGTATAGGTGAAAGTGATTTTCAAATCCTTCTGCTCCGCCGTGTTAAGGATAAACACCGTTATCCCGAAAATCGCCGCCTTTAAAACGAGCGACGGCTCGGGCAGAAATATGCTGATGATTATTATCGCCAAAGCGACGGGAAACATTGTGATCGCCCCCGCCGACTGCCGAAAACAAAGCCCCGCCGCGAACGCGAGCGCGACCGTCAGAGCGATATACAAAAACTCGAAAAGCGTCTTGTTCTTCTTTTCCAAAAAACTATCTCTCCCCTCGGTTATAAGGATTCGTAAGCTTTATAAGAAGCTCGGTGTCGTCGTCCGACTGCATTTTGTTGTTGTGTTCTTTACCGCATTTTTTGCATTTGTGCGTGATGATAAACCCCTTCTTCGCGTTCACCGTAACGGCGTAAGGCTCCATCAGCCCGCCGCATTCGTTTGCCCTGTCCCCGGGGTTTACGTCAACGTGTTTGGAATATAAACAGTAAGGACAGTGATTGCGCGAGCTGTACCCGAGCGGGGGGACTTCTCTCCCGCAATTCTCACAGATAAATCCGCTGTCGTTCTTCGTAAAAAGCTTCGTTTCCATATCTTTTTCCCAAAAGCTTCAAAAAATAATATAAAAAATTCTCAAAAAGGGTTTTATTTTCTTTTCGGATATAGTATAATACAACTTCAAAGTAAAATCAAGATTAACTTGCAAGGAGCAGATTATATGAGCGAAAACGCAAAAACTCCGTCCTGCGCCCGCGGTTCCGTCGGCGGTCAGGCGGTCGTCGAAGGCGTCATGATGCGAAGCCCCGAATACACCGCGATAGCCGTAAGACGTATGGATAACAAAAAGATCGCCGTACAGCGAAAGCCCAATTCCACGCTTGCGTCGAAATATAAAATAGCCAGACTTCCTCTTATAAGAGGCGTTGTGAGCTTCGTCGAATCTTTAAAGCTTTCCTTCTCGACGATAACCTCCGCTACCGATATGCTCGGCGTCGAGAACGCCGGCGAGTCGGAATCGAAATTCGATAAATGGCTCGATAAACATTTCGGCAAATGGATCATGCCGATAGTAACGGTGATCTCCGTCATTCTCGGCGTCGCCCTTTCCGTCGGACTGTTCATCTATCTTCCCACCCGCGTCTGCGGTTGGATCTTCCCCGACGATGTCGGCAACACCTTCGGCGGCGGCGCTATGCGAAGCGTTGTCGAGGGCGTCTTGAAAATAATTATCTTCATCCTCTATATTTGGCTCACCGCGCTCATCCCCGATATGAAGCGCGTCTACCAATATCACGGTGCCGAGCATAAAAGCATCTTCTGCTACGAAAAAGGCCTCGATCTGACCGTCGAGAACGTCAAAAAACAGAGCCGCTTCCACCCCCGCTGCGGAACCTCGTTTATGTTCGCGATGATACTTCTCTCTATCTTTATCGGTATCGCGTTCCTCTGGTGGGTAGATATCGTCTGGCTCCGCTCGCTTCTTAAACTCGCCCTTCTCCCGCTCACCTGCGGCATCGGATACGAGTTCATCCGCTACGCCGGAAAGCACGATAACGCCTTCGTGCGCGCTCTCGCCGCCCCCGGCCTCTGGATGCAGCGCCTCACCACCCGCGAGCCCGACGAAGAGATAATCGAAGTCGGCATAGCCTCTCTCAAATGCGCCGTTCCCAAAGATTTCCCGAATTTCTACGAGGAAATGCTCGAAGCTATGAAAGAGCCCGAAAAGACCGAAAACTTTGAAGAAACTTCCGAAAATAACGGCGAAGAAAACTCCGAAAATACCGAAGAAACCCCCGAAGGAGAAAACGGCGTTGAAGCTTAAGGATTACAGAAACTCTTTACGTTCCACCCTCTCCGCGATATCTCCCGAGGAAAGCGACGCGATAGCCGATATGCTGCTTTGCGAATGTCTCGGCGTAGAGCGCGGCACTCTTCTCGCCCGCCTCGATACCGAGGTCGACCCCTCGATAGACCCCGTGATAAACGGCGCGGTAATGCAGCTTTCCGTCGGCAAACCCATCCAGTATGTCTTAGGCAAATGCCATTTCTACGGCTACGAAATTTCCGTCGGCGACGGCGTTTTCATCCCGCGAAGCGATACCGAAATAGGCGTCAAAGCCGCCGTCGGACTGTTAAAAGACGGCGACCTCTTCGCCGATATCTGCTCGGGAAGCGGCTGTATCGCCAAAGCGATAGCAAGCGAAAAACCGAAGGTGAGCGGCTACGCGCTCGAGCTTTCGCGCAAAGCCCTCGTTTATACCGAAAAGAACCTTCGCGATAACAAAAACGTCTCGGTCCGCCGCTTCGACGCTCTCGACGAGGACGATTATATCGACCTCGCCTCGATAATCGAACGCCCGCTCGATATGGTCATCTGCAACCCGCCCTATATCCCGACCGACGATATCCAGACGCTCTCGCCCCAAGTCGGCTTCGAGCCCGAAACCGCGCTCGACGGCGGCGAAGACGGACTTAAATATTACCGTATAATAACCTCCCTCGTCCCCCATATTTTAAAGAAAGACGGCCTGCTTATCTACGAAATCGGGATAAACCAGAGCAAAGACGTTTCCGACATTCTCCGCCAAAGCGGCTTCGAGGTCGCCGTGCTTCGCGACTACGGCGGCATAGACCGTATAATAGTCGCAAAAAAATGCTGAAACCGTAATAAAAAATATTGACAACGGCGAAAATCCGTACTATTATTATTATATTAAATAGTACGGATTATTTTTTATGGAATTTAAACGAATCGAATCCCGCGCCAACCCGTCCGTGAAATTCGTCTGCGAGCTTCACGAGTCGAAGGGAAGGCGTCAAAACGAAAAATTCTGCTTCGAGGGAGTCCACCTCCTCGAGGAATATATCCGCTCCGGAAACGTCCCCGAAAATATCTTCGTGCGCGAGGACGTCGTCGGGGCTTATTCTGCGCTTATCGCCCCTTTTGAAGGTAAGGTGATAACCGTTACCACCTCGGTTTACGAAAAAATGTCTCTCGAAAAAGCCCCGCAGGGAATATTGACGGTTTCGTCTTTTCTTCCGAACGTTAAATTCGTCAAAGAACTTCCGCGTTCATCTTCCGAAAACGGCTCTTGTATGATAGTCGACCTGCAGGATACCGGAAACGTCGGCACGATAGTCAGAACGAGCGCCTCTCTCGGCGCGGGAGTGATACTCGCGGGCAATTGCGCCGATATATATTCCCCGAAAACCGTCCGTGCCACTATGGGCGCGCTGTTCAATACCGATATCTATGTCTGCGAGGACGTATTACGCGCCATCGCTTCGCTTCAAAAACAAGGCGTCCGCGTCATCGCCTCCGCGCTTACCGACGATTCTGTCTTCCTCGGCGAGTTCGATACGGATATCACCGATTGCTTCGTCGTCGGCAACGAGGGCAAGGGCTTGCCGGAAAAAGTCATAAAAAGCTGCGATATGACGGTAAAAATAAAAATGAGCGGCAGGACCGAAAGCTTAAACGCCGCCTCCGCCGCCTCGATAATGCTTTGGGAATTAAAAAGGGGAAGACTATGAACGACAGAATTTTATACGTCTGGCTCCATCAGGCGCTCGGCAACGCCAACCGCCTTTCCCGCGAGATATTCAAAAAATTCAAAAGCATTTCCGAGATATATTCCTGCGACGATTTTTCCTTTCTCGGCAGCGATAAAGAGAAATATATAAAACGCCTCGAATATAAAGACGTTTCCGAAGCCTTCGAGACGGTCAAAGCCTGCCGCAACCTCGGCGCTTCGATAGTCGGCTACTACGACGATCTGTATCCCGAGCGCCTTCGCGCCATCCCCAATCCTCCCGTCGCGCTCTATGCGATAGGCAACTTCAAAAAGCTCGACGAGCTCCCCTGCGTCGCCGTCGTCGGTACGCGAAACCCGACGGAAGGCGGCGTTACGGCCACCGAATCCTTCTCCTACGTTTTCGCTTCCTCCGGCATCTGCGTCATAAGCGGTCTCGCCAAAGGCATCGACGTTTCCGCCCACCGCGGCTGCGTTGCCGCAAACGGCTATACCGTCGCCGTGCTCGGCTGTCCGATAGGCGAGATATACCCGAAGGAGAACGAAAAAGCCTATAAAGCTATTTACGAGCGCGGGCTCGTGATAAGCGAGATGTATCCCCGCTGTCCCAAGACTCGTGTCGATTTTCCTAACCGAAACCGTATCATCGCCGCACTTTCCGATTCCGTCGTCGTTACCGAGGCGGGTGCGAGAAGCGGCGCGCTGATAACCGCTTCCTACGCGCTCGAATACGGAAAGCGCCTCTATTCCGTCCCCGGCGCCGTCTGCCCCGAGACAGAGGGCACTAACGGATTATTAAAACGCGGTGCCTCCGTGATGACCGAGCCCTACGACGTGATATCCCCGCTCACTCTCGAATATCCCGCCACGGTCCGCCCCTACGAACCGGAACTTATAAAAGACCTTCTCTCCTACGGCATCTCTTCGCGTAACCGTGCAAGAAAGCCCGAAACCAAAACCAAAGCGCCCGAGCCCTTCGCTCCCGCCGAGGAAATAAAAGACGATTCTCTCTCCCCGCTCGGTAAAAAGATTATCGCTCTTTTTTTCGAAAAAGATTGCTTAAGCGTCGACGAAATGTGCGCCCGCCTCGGCATCCTGTCAAAAGATATCCTTTCCGAACTCACAATGCTCGAAATCGAAGAACGCGTTGCCTCCGTCCCCGGCGGAAGATACGTGCTTCTTTAAAATAAAATATTCAAAAGAAACTATCCTTTCAAGGAGAAAACCTGTTATATGAACACACTCATCATCCTCGAATCTCCCTCCAAAGCCAACACCGTCAAAGGCTTCTTAGGAAAAGGCTATAAGGTCAAAGCCTGCAAAGGCCACGTCCGCGACCTCCCGAGAAGCAAACTCGGCATAGATATCGAAAACGGCTTCGAGCCCCAGTATATCAATGTCCGCGGTAAAGGCGACCTTATAAAAGAACTTCGCAAAGACGCCAAAGAGGCGGACAGGATCTTCCTTGCCGCCGACCCTGACCGCGAAGGTGAGGCGATAAGCTGGCATCTCGCTGCCGTCCTCGACTGCGACCCCGCCAAAACCAAGCGTATAACCTTTAACGAGATAACCAAAAACATCGTTAAAGAGGCGATAAAGCATCCCCGCGATATAGATATGAACCTTGTCAACAGCCAGCAGACCCGCCGCATCCTTGACCGTCTCGTCGGCTATAAGATAAGCCCGTTCCTCTGGCGCCATATCAAAAACGGACTTTCCGCCGGACGCGTCCAATCCGTTACCACCCGTATAATCGTCGAGAGGGAACAGGAGATCAAAGCCTTCGATCCCGAGGAATACTGGGTAATTTCCGCTGTATTAAAAACCGAAAGCGGCGAGACCTTCAAAGCCGTCTTCTACGGCGTCGACGGTAAAAAGACCGAGCTCAAAAATGAGCAGCAGGTCAAAAATATCCTCGCCCGCATAGATAAAGACGATTTCCGCGTCGATTCCGTCAAAAAAGCGCTCAAAACGCGCAAAGCCGCTCCTCCCTTCATAACCTCCACTCTCCAGCAGGAAGCGAACAGAAAACTCTCCTTCCAGACTCAGAAGACGATGATGATTGCCCAGGAGCTTTACGAGGGCGTTTCGATAGGCGAAAAAAGCACCCACGGTCTTATAACATATATGCGTACCGACTCGCTCCGTATCTCCGACGAAGCCCGCGAAGCCGCGAAAAACGTTATCCTTTCGCTCTACGGCGCCGATTATTACCCGAAAACTCCCAATATCTATAAAATCAAAAAGAACGCGCAGGATGCTCACGAGGCCATCCGTCCCTCCGACCCGACCATAACCCCCGAAAGCATCCGCGGCAAAGTCTCCAACGACCAATACAGACTTTACAAGCTTATCTGGGAACGCTTCATCGCCTCCCAGATGTCCCCCGCCGTGCTCGATACCGTTACCGCCGATATAATCTCCGGCGGCGTAACCTTCCGTGCTACCGGCCATACCGTCCGTTTCCGCGGTTTCTCCGCCGTCTACGGCGATATAAACGACGATGCCGAGGAAGAAGATAATTCCGCGGGATTGCCCCCGATAAAGGACGGCGATAAATTAAGCTCCGATTCCGTCGATTCGGAACAGAAATTCACCCAGCCGCCCTCCCGCTTCACCGAAGGTACTCTCGTAAAAGTCCTCGAGGAAAAGGGTATCGGCAGACCTTCCACCTACACCCCGACGATAACGACTATAATCGCCCGCGGCTATATCCGACGCGAAGGAAAATTCCTCGTCCCGACCGAGCTCGGCTACGTTACGACGGATATGATGAAAAACGCCTTCGAAGAGATCGTCGACTATAATTTCACCGCCAATATGGAGGAAGACCTCGATAAGATCGAAAGCGGCGACACCGACCACCTCACCGTCTTAAACGAGTTTTACGAGCATTTCTCCCGCCAGCTCGAAAGCGCCGAGAAAACTCTCGGTTCGAGCAAAATCGACGTTCCGAAGGTCGAAACGGGCTTGATATGCGAAAAATGCGGCGCGGTAATGATAGAAAAAACCGGAAAATTCGGTAAATTCGCCGCCTGCCCCAACTACCCGAAATGCAAGAACACCAAAAAACTCGAGCCCGAGACCAAAAAAGTCGAGGAGAAAAAGACACAGGAAGTCATCTCCGACGAAAAATGTCCCGTCTGCGGCTCCGATATGGTGCTTCGCAAAGGCAGATTCGGCTCCTTCTTCGCCTGCCGCAACTACCCCGAATGCAAAACCGCCGTGCCTTACCGCCGCGACAGCGGTATCATCTGTCCCGATTGCGGCAAGCGCATAATGATAAAACAGACCAAGAGCCATAAAAACTACTATTGCTGCGAAGACTACCCGAAATGCTCCTTCTCCTCGTGGGATGTTCCCACCGACCGCCGCTGTCCCAAGTGCGGAGCCCCCGTTTTAAAGAAGAAGAACCGTGATTTTTGGTATTGTAAAAACGAATGTGGCTGGAGCGAAGGAAAATGATAACCGTTGCTGCTGATATAATGGGCGGCGATAACCCGCCCGAGCTGCTCGCCGAAGGCGTCTTCCGAGCCGTCAAAGAGCTTAATATAAAAGCCGCCGTAGTCTGCACCGAAGAAATCAAAAACAAACTCGGCAATTTGCCCGAGAACGTCTCCGCGGTCATAAGCGAGACCTTCGTCGAAATGACGGACGAACCCGGCGTCGTGCTCAAAGAGAAAAAGAATTCTTCGATGTGCCTCGCCTGCGAGCTTGTCAAAAAAGGCGAAGCCGACTGCGTCGTCAGCTGCGGCAACACCGGCGCGCTCTTCACCTGCGCTTCGATAATACTCCGAAGGATAAAAGGCGTCCGCCGTGCCGCTCTCTGCTCGGTCATCCCGCTCGAAAGCCCGATGGTGCTTCTCGACTGCGGCGCCAATCTCGACGCCACCCCCGAGATATTGCGCCTCTACGCCCGAATGGGCTCCGCCTACGCCGAAAAGGTCGTCGGCATCCAAAACCCCCGCGTCGCCCTTCTGAATAACGGCACCGAAGCTCATAAAGGCACGCCCCTTTACGCCGAAACGAACAAACTGCTCTCGATAGATAACACCGTCAATTTCGTCGGCAACGCCGAGGGCAAATCCATTCCGTTCGGCGTCTGCGACGTGCTTGTCTGCGACGGATTTACGGGCAATATATTCTTGAAAACCGTCGAGGGAATGGCGAAGTTCATGTCCAAAAACTTCAAAAAATGCTTGACCGCCAACGCTTTCACAAAGCTCGGCGCGCTCCCCTCGAAAAATAAGATCGACGCGCTCAAAAAAAGTCTTGACCCGTCGGAATACGGCGGCGCGCCCTTCCTCGGGCTCGCTCATCCCGTCGTCAAAGCCCACGGCAACTCCGATGCTCACGCTTTCTGCTCGGCAATAAAACAGCTCGTCCGCTATAAATCCGAACGCGTCATCGAAACGATATCCGAAGCGATGTCGTCAACAGAGGAAACACAATGAACGAAATGAAGGATATCGAGCTTCTCGAAGAGAAGATCGGTTACAAATTCAAAAATATCGAATATCTCCGCGTCGCCCTCACCCATTCCTCCTATTGCAACGAAAACCGAAGCAAAGGCTGTAAAGAGTGCAACGAGCGAAGCGAATTCTTAGGCGATTCCGTCCTTTCGATAATCACCGCCGAAATGCTTTTCCGGAAATTCCCCGATTCCGACGAGGGCTTCCTTACCCGTACCCGCGCCGCGCTCGTCTGCGAGGATACCCTCGCCGATTTCTCAAAAAGTATCTCTCTCGGCGACTATATGTTCTTTGGAAAAGGCGAAATGTCCGGCGGAAACCACCGTAAAAGCACAATTTCCGATGCTTTCGAAGCGCTCATCGCCGCCATCTATCTCGACGGCGGTATGGAAAGCGCCAAAGCATTCGTGCTTCCGTTCATAACGGGCGCTCTCGAAAAAGTCATAAAACAGGGCACCGAGGATTATAAATCTCATCTCCAAAGGATAGTCCAGCAAACTCCCGAGGAAGTCTTGACTTATTCTCTCGTCAGCGAGTCGGGCCCCCCTCACGATAAGACCTTCGGCTACGAGGTCTATCTCAACTCCAACCTGCTCGGAAAAGGCTTCGGAAAATCCAAACGCGAAGCGGAACAGAACGCCGCCCGCGAAGCCTTGACGCTGCTCGGCGAACTGTCGTGAAGGATTGCCGCAATATCGCCTTTTTCGTCCCCCACGCGGGCTGCCCCAACTGCTGCGTTTTCTGCTCGCAGGTCAAGATAACCGGCGTCAAAGCCGAAAAAGACTTGGAAACCGAAATAAAAGAACTTCGCGATACCCTCGAGACTGCGGGAAAAACCGATATCGAAAGCAAAATCGCCTTCTTCGGCGGAAGCTTCACCGCGATAGAGAAACCGCGCATGATCGCCCTTCTCTCCGTCGCCAACGAATATATCGACAAAGGCTATGCCTCCGGCATCCGTATCTCCACCCGCCCCGATTGCATCGACGAAGAGATAACAGAAATCTTAAAATCCTACCGCGTTACCGACGTCGAACTCGGGATACAAAGTACGGACGATAAAGTCCTTGCCGCCTCCGGCAGAGGTCATACCGCCGCCGATTCTTTCAAAGCCGCTTCGCTACTCGTCGATAACGGTTTTACCTTCGGCGGACAGATGATGATAGGTCTGCCGCTCTCGAATGAGGAAAGCGAGATCAAAACCGCTTCCGATATAGTAAAAATGGGCGCCCGCGAAGCGCGTATATACCCGACTGTCGTCTTCGAAAACACAAAGCTTTACGATATGACGAAGCAAGGCGAATATGCCCCGCTTACCACCGAACAGGCCGTTTCCCGCGCCGCCGCCTGCTACGAAATTTTCGAGAAAAATAAAGTAAAAATGCTTCGCGTCGGGCTCCACGCTTCCGAAAATCTGGTCAGCGCCCCTTACGGCGCGACTCATCCCGCCATCGGCGAACTCGTCAAAGGTCGCCTTTACGCGAACAGAATAATTTCCCTTGCGGGCAACTGCGAAAACAAACTTCTAAAAGTTTTCATAAAAAAAGAAGATATCTCTATGCTTTGCGGTAACGGCAAAGCCGAAATAAAAAGAATAAAAGACGCGTCAAAAGCCGCCTCCGTCGAGCTTGTCGGCTGCGAGAGGGAAAGGTTCGACCCGTCTTTGGAAATCAGGAGTGTGTGAATATGCGCCTTAAAGCAATAGAAATGCAGGGGTTCAAGTCTTTCCCCGATAAGACGCGAATAACCTTCGACAGCGGCGTAACAGCCATAATCGGCCCCAACGGCTCGGGTAAATCGAATATCTCCGATGCGATCCGCTGGGTGCTCGGCGAAATGAGCGCGAAATCCTTGCGCGGCTCGCGAATGGAGGACGTTATCTTCAACGGTACCGCCGCCCGCGCCGCCTCCGGCTGCGCTTCCGTCTCGCTGATAATCAACACCGAGGAAGAATATAACCGCCATAACCATATGACGATAGAGAATACCGAGCCGGAGGAAACCGAAGAAGGCGAAGAAGCCGAAACCTCCGAAGGCGCCAAAGCCGCGGGATTTCATCTCTGGGATGAGCCCGAAATGTCGGTTACGCGAAAGCTCTACCGCTCGGGCGAAAGCGAATATTACATAAATAAAAAACAGGTACGCTTAAAAGATATCTACGAGCTTTTCTACGATACAGGTATCGGCCGCGAGGGCTATTCCGTCATCGGTCAGGGTAAGATTTCCGAGGTCCTTTCCCAAAAGGACGACGAGCGCCGAAGCATTTTCGAGGAAGCTGCCGGCATCTCCAAAATACGCTATAAAAAGCTCGAAGCCGAAAGAAAACTTCGCGATACCGAAGCGAACCTCGTCCGAATAAACGATATCCTCTCCGAGGTCTCCTCGCGGATCGGACCGCTCGCCAAAGAAGCCGAAAACGCCAAGCAGTATCTCGTCCTTTCCGAAGAAAAGAAAGGCATCGAGATAACCCTCTGGCTCGAAAGAATAGATTATCTCCGCTCCCGCCGCGTCGAGGTCGAGACCGAACTCGCCTCCGCTAAACTCGCGCTTGCCCAAGCCGAGGAAGAAGTCAGAAAATGCGACGAGACTACCGACAGACTTTTAAACGAAAACTACGAGTTTTCCCGCATAATGAGCGAATGTGAGCGCGAAAAGACCGAAGCCGTCCATTCGCGTGGTGAGGCGGAAGCAAGAAAAGCAGTCTGTACCAACGATATTTCCCACGCGAGCGAAACTCTCCTTTCCGCCAAAGCCGCCGTCGAATCCGCCCGTAAGGATAAAGCCGAGGCGGAAGCCCAAACCACATTATGTAAACTTGCAAAATCCGAAGCCGAAGCCAAACTCGCGTCTATCGGCGACGAGTGTCAAAAAGCCGAGGAAGAATACGAAGCCGCCCGCCAAAGATGTGCCGAAGCGGATTCGAAAAGCGAGACCGCCGCGGCAAAACGTGCGCTGCTCGTCTTCGACCAAAGCAGCGTTTCCGCGCGTAAAGCCGCCGCCACCGCCTCTCTCGAGGCCGAAAAGAAAAATATCGCCGAAAACGGCGAGAGGATACGCCTCGGCGAAGAGCGTATAAAAGCCCTCGAAGCCGAGCTTACCGGAGTTTCGGAAAAACGCGATAACGCGGTAAAGGATATAATTTCCACCGAAAAATCCATTTCCGATACCGAAAATTCCCGTGCCGACGCTATCTCCGCTCTCC
>JAZUJV010000257.1:0-4289 GCA_045642945.1 Eubacteriales bacterium
AGAATATTACGAGGCGTATAAAGCCCAGTGGTTTGCCGAGAACAAAGCCTTCGGCTTCGAAATTCAGGATATCCGCCTCGGCGGACTTATCTGCCGCGTGAAGAACTGCAAAGAGCGCCTCGAAAGCTACATCTCCGGCGACCTCGATAAGATCGAAGAACTCGAAGAAGACGTCATCTCCGCTTTCGGTCTCTACGGCGTTACCGAGGATAACAAGCATCCCATCCACTTCAACAACTGGGGACAGACCGTTTCTCCCTCCGTCATCGGCTGATGATACTTTATATAAACGCCTGCGTGCGTAAAAGCTCGCGTACCGAGCTTCTCGCCGGGGCTTTACTTAAAAAGCTTGACAGACCCTATAAAGAGCGTAAGCTCGAAGACCTCGATATCGCTCCGCTTACCGAATCTGACCTCGAAAAGCGCGCCGACCTTCTCGCCAAAGGCGAGTTTTCCGACCCGTTTCTCGCCCTCGCGAAGGAGTTTGCCGAAGCCGATACGATAGTCGTCTCCGCGCCCTATTGGGATTTGTCTTTCCCCGCGCTTTTAAAGGTCTATCTCGAAAATATCTACGCTATCGGGCTCGTCTCCCGCTATTCCGAGTCCGGCGACCCGATAGGGCTCTGCAAAGCCGAAAAGCTCTATTACGTTACCACCGCCGGCGGCAAATATATCTCGGATTACAGCTTCGATTATATGACCCGTATGGCGAAGGATTATTTCGGAATAAAAGAAACGAAACTTATCAAAGCCGAATTTCTCGATATCGTCGGCAACGACGCCGAAAAAATCGTCTCCGACGCGATAAAAACCGTTTTCAGCGAAGAGTTATAATAAGAATCGCCTGTTTGTCTTTTCAAACAGGCGTTTTTTACTTAAAAATCGTTGCAAAAGTAACGAAAATGTTGTAAAGTATATTTAACAAGTCTTGATAGGAGCGTCCTATGAAAAAAATACTTTCTCTTGTGCTTTCAATAATAATCATCTTCGCCTTCTGTACGACCGTCTCCGCGGAAAACGATTACGGAAACGCATACGACGCCATATTGCAATCACTTTTAAACTACGACGAGCGTATAGATATCTCGTCATACCGTCTGCCCGCCTCCGAATTCGAAAACGGCTTCGAATCGTTCATACGCAACCATACCGAGCTTTTCTACGTTGACCGCGGCTGTATGTATAGTCAAAACGGCGCCGGAAACGTCGTCTATATCCTTTTCGATTATATCTATACCCCCGAAGAGTTCGCCGAAATATCGGCTTACCTCTCCTCCGAAGCGAACAGGATAATCTCCCTTATGCCGAAAAACCTTTCCGATACCGAAAAAGCCCTCTTCTTACACGATTATATCTGCCTGAACTTCGAATACGACTGTATAGTCGATATGGCGGAAGGCACCTATTACGTCGATACCGAAAACTGTATCTACGATTATCCGACGATGCTTATGACGGGCAGGGGAGTCTGCGAAGCGTATTCCTCGCTCTATAAATTCCTGCTCGAAAAAGTCGGCATCGAATCCCGGATAGTAACCAGCCTCGGCATCGTCCACGCTTGGAACGAGATAAAACTCGGCGATAGCTGGTATTACGTCGACGTAACGTGGGACGATCCTATCCCCGATACTACAAACCGCGCGCTCCATAAATATTTTCTCCTTTCCGAAAACGCTTTTCTCTCCGACGGCAAGCATCTTGTAAAGGTCAGTGAAACGAGCGGTTATAAAGATTTTACGGCGGATCATCCCTGCACGGACACCCGCTACGATAACCTTTCGTGGCATAGCGTCAATAAAGGCATCTGCATCGCCGACGGCGGCGCCTACGTTCTCGCCGACGTCAGCACGGGCGTCTTCGCGATAAATAAGCTCGATATCGAAAACGGCGACGTCCAAACCGTCAAAACCGTCGATTCTCTTTGGTATGGCTCAAGCCGTAAAAACTCCTACTATCAGGTAAACTTTTCCGCGCTGATCCCCTTTAAAGGCAAAATAATCTTCAATACCTATTCCGGCATAAACTGCTTCGACCCCCTTACGGGAACGGTAACCGAAACCTTTGTCCCCGATATAAGCGGCGGAATATTCGAGATATATAAAAAAGACGGAAAGCTTTATTACGGCGTTACCGATAACGGTTATACGAACCTTGATTATTCTTCTACGGGGCTTGCCGCCTCCGCGGGCATCGTCTACGGCGACTGCGACAAAAACGGCGCTTTCGATTCCGACGACCTTATCTACGCCTGCCAGCTTTACGCAGGGATGATCACTTTGTCCGATGTCTCGCTTATCGACGTTGACGGCAGCGGCGCGTTCGACGCCTCCGACCTGATCTTTATGTGCCAGCGCAACGCCGAGCTCATTACCGTCTGGCCCGGTGAAATCGAATAAAATCGTGCAGACCGCACAAAAAGAAATATTATAATTTCTGCGCGATTTCCCGTCATATTTTTGCTATAAATTTTCACATACAGGAGAACCACAATGAAAAAACTTTTCTGCCTCCTCTCCGCGCTCCTACTCGTCTTCGTCTCTCTGCCGTTCGTCTCCGCCTCGGCGTCCGACGATATCTACGATTTGATTTACGAAAGAATTTTCGATTTTCCGTGCTATGAAGAGGGTACCTATATCGACGTAAAATCCTTCGGTCTCACGAAAAACGAAATACACGAAATTTTCGGCGGGATGCTAAAAAGCGAACCCGAGCTGTTCTTCGTCAAAAACACGTGGCAGATCGCCTCGATAAGCGGCAAAGTAACTAAAATCTACCCCCAGTACAATATGACAAAGTCCGAATACGCCGCCGCCAAAAAGGTCTACGATTCCAAATTGAACGCCATCGTCGCCCTTCTCCCGCGCGGTCTTGACGATTTCGGAAAAGCCGCCTTCTTCCACGATTATATCTGCCAGAACTTCGCCTACGATACTACCTATACGAACTACGACGTTTACAGTATGCTGCGCGACGGTGTCGGCGTCTGCGAAGCATATACTCTTATCTATATCGCCCTGCTCGATAAAGTCTCTATTCCCGCCGTCGCCGTTTCTTCCTCCGAGATAAATCATGCGTGGAACGAGGTAATGATCGGCGGAAAATGGTACGAGACCGACATAACGTGGGATGACCCCACCCCCGATACCTTCGCCAAAGCCAAACACACCTATTTCCTCTGTTCGAAAACGAAATTCGATTCCGACGGAAAACACGGCAGCACCTACTCTCTCGATTTCCCCTGCACCGACAAAAAATACGATTTTGCGGAATGGAGAAACGAAAATACCGCCTTCGGCTTCGCCGGCGGTGATACCTATTATCTTAAAGATTACGATATAAAAAAGATTTCCGGCACCTCGGCTTCCACAGTCTATACGATTTCCGCCAAATGGCGTGCGAGCTCCACGTCCACCTACGTCGATTGCTTCTCGGGCTTCGGCAGCTACGACGATAAGCTTATCTTCAACGATCCCGATACCGTCCTCTGGCTCGACCCCGCGACGTCAAAAACCGGATACGTCTGTAAAGATACCGACCCCAATAAAGAGATTTACGCCTGCTATACCGTCGGCGATAAGGTCAGATTTTCAATGAGCGCCACCTCCGCCTATAAAGCTTCCGGCGCCGTTACCAAGGATATAGAATTCCATACCGGATCCGGCGAAATAGTCGTCCCCGAAATAAAACTCGGCGACGTAAACGGCGACGGAAACGTTAATTCCAAAGACTATCTGCTCTTAAAACGCTATTGCTTAAAAACTCTCGCGCTTACGGCGAAAGAGCTTTTATGCGGCGACGTCAATAAAGACGGCAAAGACGATTCCAAAGACTACGCGCTTCTCAAACGCCATTGTCTCGGTACCTACGTGATAAAATGATGTCGGAATATAAAAATTTCCTGCTTTTCAAAGACCTTTCGCTTCCCGAGACCGAAAAAGCGCTTTCGCTTCTCGAAGCGACCGAAAAAGAATATTCCCGCGGCGAAACTCTGTTTTCGTGCGAAAAGCTTTCGTCCTTCGGGCTCGTCCTTTCGGGCGACGTCCGCGTCTGCTTCGAGGAACTCGACGGAAATAACGTCGTTATGGCAAACTGCGAAAAAGGCGATTCCTTCGGCGAATCTCTCTGCTGGCTCGAAAAAGAGGCTGCCTCTATGCGTGCCTATTCGCCGTCCGGCACGCGCGTGCTCTGGCTGTCGCTTTCCGCATTGCGCGGCAATGCCTGCGACGCCTTGACAAACAAAATAAAAAACAATCTTCTCTCTCTCCTCGCGTCGCGAACTCTTTCGATGA